>JBQCEA010000327.1:0-2210 GCA_051960695.1 Mucilaginibacter sp.
ACCTTCTTCCATAATGCAGTATTCAAACTTATCCGGCACGCCGTGCGGATAATCCATCAGTACACCCATACGCGCTTTAATAGCCCCCTTAGTGCCCTCCCATTTAATAAAACTTTCCTGGTTATGCGGGCCAAATGAATGGTCGTGATTGGTATTGATAATGGCGTGCATGGTATCGCCATAATCGAATAATATGGTTGAGCGTGATGATGACAACGATTTAGCAGGATGCTTTAATGTTTTTGCCATCACGCTTTTCGGCTCCCCTAAGAAAGAGCGGATCAGATCGATATAGTGAATACTGTGATATTGAATTTCCAGTCGGGGGTGGACCATGACATGCGGAAAAAGCTCCCATGGGGTTTCGAGGGTAACGCGAACTTCCATGTCATACAGTTCACCGATCAGCCCTTGTTGTATGAGATAGCGGGCTGCACTTACATAAGGTGCAAAGCGCAGCTGGCAATTGATAGCTGCCCTCAGATTTTTTCTCCGGCAAACTTCCAGTATTTCCTTGCTTTGCCAAAAGTAATCGCCCATGGGTTTCTGTATCAAAACAGCCGAACCATCTGGCAGCTTATTCAAGGTCGCAACAAATTGTTCGGGCATAATGGTGATGTCGTAGACTGTATTGGCAGGTGCATTAGTCACGGCATCATCTACGGTGTCATAAACATTCGGAATACCGAACTGCTCTGCCAGTTTCTCTGCCCGGGCACGGGTGCGGTTGGTTATCCCAACCACATTGAAACCGGCTTTTTTGTAGGCGGGTAAATGTGCATCGCCCACAATGCCGCCTGCTCCTATAATGATTATCGGCAACGGTGTTTTCGGCAATACCGGTTTATAAGGTATATTCAAAGTCTCATCTATCATATCAATTCTTTTTTGGCCCTCATCCAGCAATTGCTGCAATGGAGTTTGGCTATCGATGGCCCGTAAAACCACATCATCGATAATGTGTGCCATCTGTGCCCAGTTTTTATGCTGTGGTAATGATTTCGCCGTGCGGTGCAATTCTTCCAGCTTGTGGTAGTATGGAATAATGGCGTTTATTTCTTTGTCGTTCCAGGTGGAAATCCGGCAGCCGATGCCGCCTTCGGTTGTCAGTAGTTTATCGTTTGTTGGGTTTGTGGCAAAGCGTATAAAATCATAAGCTACCTGCTTATGATTACTGCCTGAGCCGACGGTATACAGCCAGTAAACATTAAGCGATGCCGACTGATTACCCGCTGAGTGCGGTATCGGTGCAACATCAACTTTGCCTTTTACTTTCGATTCGCCAATTACTTCACACATCGAGGCAAAACCGAACCAATTTACCATCATAGCAGCTTCGCCGCGTGCAAATGCCATCCCCGTTTGCACGGATTCGTATTGCATGGTATTGGAATGAACAGCCTTGTGATCACGCAAAATATCGCGGTAATAGGCAAGTCCTTCAATTGCGGCAGGATTATTAATATTGATCTTTCCATACTGGTCAAGAAGTTCTCCGCCTCTTGTCCACAATTGGAGGCAGAAATCAAAGACCGTATTGTGTCCATCGGGCAAGCCTGCAAACACGCTTCCATAAAGGTCTTGTTCAGGACGATGAAAGAAATGGGCTATGGTTTTAAAATCATCCCATGTCTGCGGTACCTGCAAGGGTTTACCATATCGTCTGAAGAATTCGGCTTTTTCGGCTTCGTTCTCAAAAAGGTCCTTGCGATAGATCAAGCATTCCGGGCCATCATGAAAAGGTAAGCCTACTATCGCTTTACCAAATTGCTGCATCCCCAAAAGGGAATTGCTCCAGCCCGAAGGATAATCATCAGGTGGATTTTGTTCGATATAAGGTTGTAAATCTTCGAGCGCCCCGCTTGCAAAAGCTTCATAAAGCCAATCGGTTACCAGATGTGCAATATCCCAATCACCATCTTTTAAGCCGTTGTCAACCAGGGTAGTTTGATGCAGCTCATCCAAATCTAAGGGGATCATTTCCGCTTGCAGCGTACAGCCTGTTTGCTTGCAATAGGCATCCCATAGCTTTTCAAGCGCCGTTTCAAATGGCCCGAACTTCCGTACTGCTATCCTGATCACACCGTTGTTCATTTTTGATGATCTATTAGTTCAGCGGTGATCTTTTGGTTATCTTCTCCAAGCTTTGGCGAACCTTTTGCCGAGGTGAACAGCTCCCCACCTATCCGGATAGGGCTGCGTGTAGTTTT
>JBQCEA010000328.1:0-2603 GCA_051960695.1 Mucilaginibacter sp.
CCCGGCGGCATACAAGGTTTTTATATGTTTATCAATCATAATTTACATTATCCTGAAGTGGCAGAATTACTCGGCATTAATTGAAAAGTCATTGTAAATTATACGGTTGACAAAACCGGTAAGCTGGTTGACATCAATGCCCAAAAAAGTTTGGGAGCAGGTTGCGAGTATGAAGCAGTCAAAGTGATCTCAATGTCTCCAAAATGGACGCCGGGCCTACAAAATGGGCATCCGGTGAAAGTACATTATTCTGCCGAGGTTAATTTTACTAAGACCAAAAGAAGAATAACATTCAAAGAACTGAAAGAATCCTCTTATGGTTTTGTTTTTCAGCTTGGGGACAGTTTGTATACTATTGATGAGGCTGAGGCGCAATTGGGCGACTCTTTTAAACAGAATAAGCTGGAAGGCACTGAGTTATTTTATAATCCGGATAATATTCAGAAATTTAATATTCCCGACAAAAAGGAAGTATATTTATTAAAAATCAAGTCCTGATGAAACTTAAAGCTATTGCCCTTATTGGCGTTTGCGCTGTAGCCTTCTTCAGCTGTAAACCAAAATCACATGATCCTTAAGCCGGTTCGAGCCGGCAAGATAAAAACGGCTGGATATATGTTCATCTTGAAGGCTCGCCGCATGATATCGGTTATCAGCATGGTTATTTGGTGGCTAAAGAGATCGATACCTTATTAAAGGTTTTCAAATTCTATCTGCCGCATACAACCAATAAGGACTGGGCCTGGTACCGGGAGGCAGCAGGACGGTTTATGTGGAACAAGATAGACACGGAATACCAGCAAGAGCTGATAGGTATGGCACAGGGACTGCAGGCAAAGGGAATGAAATATGATTCGCTTGATTTGGTGGTACTTAACGCCAACATCGATCTTTCCTCCTATTACTTGCCGCAATTGCTGAATAAGACCAAACCTGGCAGCGGCGATAACCGTGCGCCCGGAAACTGCAGCGCCTTTATTGCAACGGGTAAATACACTAAAGATGGCAAGATAGTAATGGCGCACAATAACTGGACAGATTATATTGAAGGCGAACGCTGGAATGTGATAGCTGATATTAAACCGGCCAAAGGCAACCATTTTATGATGGATTGCGCCCCGGGATTTATCCATAGCGGCGATGACTTCGTGATCAGCAAAAGCGGGATATTGATCACCGAAACTACCATTACGCAATTTAAGGGTTTCGACACGACTAAAACACCTGAGTTTGTGCGCGCACGTAAGGCGGCGCAATATGCCAACAGCATTGATGACGTGATCAGGATCATGACAACTGATAACAATGGCGGGTATGCTAACGACTGGCTCATAGGCGATACCAAAACCAATGAGGTTGCTAAACTTGAGCTCGGTTTGAAAGATTATAAGGTCTGGCGTTCCAAAGATACAGCGATGATCGGCTCTAACTTCCCAAGCGATCCAAAGCTGATCAAGGACGAAACCACTTTTGATGTAAACAATAAAACCAGTTCGCCAAATGCGCGTAAAATGCGTATGGAAAAGCTGGTAGCTATAGATTACAAAGGTAAGCTGGATGCAACAAACGGCAAAACCATTGAGGGCGATATTTACGATGCTTTGGATGGCAAACAAGCGATGAACCGCTGTGTGATAGATGGTCATATAGACCTTGATCCGAAAGGTTGCCCTGAGTGGAACGAAGGGCCATACTACCCAATGGGTGCTGTACAGGGCAAAGTGACTACCACCGACCTGGCCAATAAAATGCAGTTCTGGGCGCACATGGGCCACCCACATGGCGACGACTTTTTGGTAGCGCCTTATTTTGCCAAACATCCGGAATACAAATGGATGAGCCCATACCTGCGCGATATGAAGGCCTACCCGTGGACGTTGTTTAGTGCGAAATAATGTCAAATAAACTCTAATGACATTATCACGGTTAGACTATATCAATTACTACAATGTCTTAGCCATGCTTGCAGCAGCCTGCCTGGCTATATTTATTCCTTTTGAGCTTGTTTTACTATCTTATGCGATACTGGGGCCAGGGCATTATCTAACCGAACTATCCTGGTTAAAAGGCAGGCAGTTTTTTACCCCTAACAAAAATGACTTCCTTATAATTATTGTTGTTGTATTGGCGGCGCTGGCATTGAAGCTTCCGGCGGCAAATGTTGTCTTTTATGCTTTTGGCGTATCCTTTATAATCCTATTGCTCCAGAATAATACTAACCGCATAATAGCTTTCATTATCCTCGTTA
This sequence comes from Mucilaginibacter sp., assembly GCA_051960695.1. GTDB lineage: Bacteria > Bacteroidota > Bacteroidia > Sphingobacteriales > Sphingobacteriaceae > Mucilaginibacter. The sequence continues at coordinate 2,249 of JBQCEA010000328.1, forward strand.
TAGCAGGCTATTTTTTATTAACGCGTAACCTGATCAGCACCATTTTTGGTTTATATTTACCCACATTAATACACATATATGTATTTACCGGGGCATTTTTGCTGCATGGGGTGCTAAAGACAAAACGTATCTCGGGCTATATCTCATTAGCGGTCTTTATAATTTGCCCGTTATTGTTATGTGTGTTATTTACCAACTACTATTCTGCCCCAACAGGGTGGGCAATAAAAATGTACCGGCACTTCGCCATTCTCAATACTACTACACTCCGGAGCCGGTCTATCAATGTCTTTACTAATAAAGCCAGCATCATCCTGACCCGTTTTATAGCTTTTGCTTACACTTACCATTATAT
>JBQCEA010000329.1:0-2707 GCA_051960695.1 Mucilaginibacter sp.
ACCATCCCGACTGGAAATTTATTATCGCGCCACACGAGATCAGTGAAGAAAAGATCAATAAGCTGATCAGCATTTTGCCGGATGGATCAGCTACGCAGTATTCTAAAATTCCGGAACAAGACTCATCCCTGCAAAATCAAACCTTGATCATCGATAATATCGGCATGCTTTCATCGCTTTATCAATATGGCCGTGTTGCTTATATCGGTGGTGGCTTTGGTGTTGGGATACATAACACCCTCGAAGCTGCGGCTTTTGGCCTACCCGTTATTTTCGGCCCCAATTACCAGCGGTTTAAAGAAGCACGGGAACTGGTCTCGCAGGAATTAGGCTTTAGCATAAAAGATGCTGCCGAGTTAGAAAGCGCTTTTTCATTTCTGACAGCGGATGAAAGCCAACTTCAGGATATTAGCAAAAAGGTAAGACAATATGTAAGCGAACATACCGGTGCAACGGAAATGATCATGGAATATATCATTACCGTCCTGCGTTAATACAAAAGTCAGGAAATCAACTTGAATGTTCGATCCTCCTTATTTCTGCATAAATACCATCATTGAAGTATAACGAAGTCTTGGAACATAATCAAATTTGATTTTTCTATTTCCAAATTCTTTAGTTTCGGTATAATCATCCATGGGATGCGCAGCTAAGTTTTTTTTGTGTTGATCAGATAACCATTGTACAGCATCTTGCCCTGCAATTCCTTGGAGAAAATTGGCAAGACGAAACACCTCTTTTATATTAACATCCCTATTTGTAGTGAATGTGATGGTCCATTTTACAGTTTTTACATCATACTCACTGCCTATAATCTCCACAGATGTATTGTATCTATCTGTTGCAGAAAACTCTTGTAGTCCGTTGACGTCTGCACCCTGCTTAAACACAAAATCTGAATCGAGTGGCATTATAAATGCCATCAATCCCGATCTGCTGTTAATCGGATCGGCTACTTTCAGTTCACTTATCCTTGGAGGTGAATTTCGTTCACCCTTTGATGTGTCATTCTTTATTACAGGTCTGTTTTGAGCTCGAACTGAAAAGTTTGCGGCCTGTAATATCCAAATTGCGAATATCAAGGTTGAGATTCTTATACAAATCGGTATATTCTTAAACAGCATTATGTTCATGATATAGTTAGGTTCCAAAGCCCGAAAATAACATTATTTTATGAAACAGGGCCTCATAGTCATTATTGGAACAGAGCTTTTCCACTATATCAAAATTCCTTAATATTGCCTTTTATGGGTTTTCTGTCTATCCCTGGTCTGGGCAAAGTACATTATCATGAATATGGCAGCGGCGATAAGCCCATACTTGCCTTTCACGGTTATGGCATGACAGGCAAGCAGTTCCATGTTTTAGAGAAGTCTATTCTTACCCAATACCACATTTACGGTTTCGATCATTTTTTCCATGGCGAAAGTAAATTAGACACTGATTGGAGCGAGCCGCGCATACTGGAAGGTATGCCGAGGGAAATGGTCAAACAATACCTGGAAGCATGGTTCGAGATATATGGCAGGCAACGGATATCACTTATGGGCTATTCCATCGGCGCTAATTTTGCCCTGATACTACTGGAAGAATATCCAGACCTGATCGATGAAATTATCCTGATGGCGCCTGATGGTTTATCCGTTTACAAAGGCTTTCACTTTCTGACGCATATACCATTGGGCAAATTTCTTTTTCGCCAGACTATGAAAAGCAAATGGCTGGCACCTTCCCTGCTTAAAAATCTAAAATGGGTACATTTTATAGACGACAGTCTGTACAAAATAGCCTATAACGAGGTGGATACTGAACAAAAGCGGCTGGATGTATATTATACCTTAAATTTGATCAAATCATTAAAGCCGGATACACAAAAGATCGCCAGCGCCGTGAACCAGCATCATATTAAGTGCCGCCTGATATTTGGCAAACACGATAAGTTGTTTCCGCAATCGGCTGCTATGACTTTTATTAAAATGATCGCCGATGCCGAGGTTCACGAAACGCCATTTGGCCATTGGCTGGTAACACCGGCTTTGGATGAATACCTGCAACAATTGAACGCATGATACCACAGCGCCGCAAAGGATTTGTACATAAACTGTTTATGCCTTACCTGGCATACCGGTTGCGTAAAGCATTTAATGTTATCAAGCATGATGAGGTGGAGATCATGCCGGGGCACTCTATTTTACTGCTCTGCAATCACTTCAGCTGGTGGGATGGTTTTTGGGCCGGGCAACTAACACATACCTACCTGCACCGTAAATTTTACATCATGATGCAGGAAGACCATATCAAAAAAAGAATGTTCTTCAACCTGCTCGGTGGGTTTTCCATTAACCGGGAATCAAAAGAAGTTGTACAATCGCTGCAATACGCTGCCAAATTACTGGATAATCCAGAGAACCTGGTCACCGTGTTTCCTCAGGGTAAATTAGTGTCCAATCATTCTGAAGAGATCGATATCGAGCGGGGGATAGATTATATCGTCAAAAAGATAAAAGGCAACTGCCAGATCATTTACTACTCAGCCTTTATTGAATATTTCGAAAGTCTGAAGCCATCCGTATATATCCACTTCCTCAATTGCGGCACCAATCACGACTTTGATTACGAACGTGCAAGAAAGATGATCAGCGATCATCATAAAAAGGCGTTGAAGGAACAGGTGAATGCGAAGCACTAACCTATAACAATTACCATT
>JBQCEA010000330.1:0-9962 GCA_051960695.1 Mucilaginibacter sp.
CCTCCTGCCTTACCAATTATCCCCTCAGTTTCCTGGTTAATGAATTAAACAGCCTGCAAACCATCCCTCTGCCGGTAATTGATGAAACGGGATACGGGGGACAGGTGGATATTGAATTGTCCGGCGCAACCGGTCTTCAAACGATCCGGTCAGAACTCCTTACATACGGGTTGGAACTGGTAAAAGAAAAGAGAGTCATCAACATGTTCGTCCTAACTGATAAAAAATAAATCCATCCCGATATTATTCTTAATCAATAAACCTAAATTAAAATGAAATATATTATACTGCTTCTGTTTAATATTTTTTCCATCGTATCATACGGGCAAATAAACATTGCCGGTAAGGTGGTTTCGTCCGACAACAATACACCCCTTTCCGGTGCCACTGTATCGATAAAAAATACACATGTTTCAACTTCAACAGCCGATAACGGTAATTTTTATATTCCTGCGGAAGCTCCGTCATTTACACTGATTGTGACTTATGTCGGTTACCAAACGAGGCAATTGCAAATATCTGTACCATTGAAAGAACCGTTGGTAATACGCCTTGTGCCTGTTGCAAAAAAACTGGATGAAGTAATGGTATCCACAGGCTACCAGCAACTGCCGAAAGAAAGGGCCACAGGCTCTTTTTCGCAGGTGGGCAACGATTTGTTAAACCGGCAGGTAAGCGTGGATGTACTAAGCAGGCTTCCGGCAGTAGCCAACGGCCTTCTGAGCGACAAGGGGACCAACCTTTCCGGCAAACTGTTGATTCGTGGCCTGAGTACCATTCAGGGGCCGAAAGAACCGCTGATCGTGGTAGACAACTTTCCTTATGACGGCGATATTTCCAACATCAACCCTAACGATGTGGAGAGTGTTACCCTCCTTAAAGATGCAGCGGCTTCCTCAATATGGGGAGCCAAAGCCGGTAACGGCGTAATAGTGATAACTACCAAAAGCGCAGCTTTCAATCAACCTTTGTCAGTAGAATTTAATTCGAACCTCAGCATAGGTGATAAACCTGATCTTTCGTACCTGAAACAAATGTCTTCATCCGATTTCATTGACGTGGAAAAGATGCTTTACGGTAAAGGATATTATGACAGGTACATCAATGCTTCAGACCATCCTGAATTGTCGCCGGTAGTAGAACTCCTGAATCAACAAACAAACGGCACTATTTCAGAAGCGGATGCAAATGCGCAGATCAACGCACTCAGGAAAATAGATGTACGGGATCAGTTTATCCGGTATGTATACCAGCCATCCGTTAACCAACAATACGCATTAACACTACAGGGCGGAAGTGACAAATGGAAATGGCTTGCTTTTACCGGCTACGACCAGGACGAAAGCGACCTTGATGCCGGATATGGCCGCCTGAACCTTCATTTTCAAAATACCCTCAAGCCTTTAAAGAACCTGCAGCTTGAAAGCGGTGTTTATTACACGCAAAGTAAAACAACCAGTGGCAAAGCGGGTTATGGTGATATCACTCAAAAATCCGGCGAATACTTTTTGCCCTATATGCAACTAGCGGACGATAAAGGCAACCCGGTGGCAGTAGTAAAAGACCATTCCCTGAGTTACATCGCCGGCGCCGGTGATGGTAAACTGCTTGACTGGCATTACTACCCCCTGGAAGACTATAAGCATACTACTTCCGCATCTGTTTTGACCTCCGTTCTCATTAATGCGGGTATCCGTTACCGGTTTACCAAATGGCTGAATGCAGGGATTTCCTACCGCTATGAACGGGAAGATAACGGGATAAACAGCCTTTCAGATGGGCAAAGCTATTATACGCGCGATATGATTAACCGGTTTACACAAATAAGTCCTTCCGGTGAAGTGTCATACCCGATCCCGGTGGGCGGCATTTACGACATCAGTCATTCTCTTTTGCAATCACACAATTTGCGAGGCCAGCTCAACTTTGACCACAGTTGGTCTGATAATCACCTGGTAGCAATTGCAGGTACCGAGATTCGTTCTGCGCACACAACAGGAAACCAAACCCGGTATTACGGTTATAATAGTGACAATCTTTCTTTCGGTAGTGTAAGTGAAGCTAATGCCTATCCCGACTTTATAACCGGTTACGCCGATTACATTCCCTCTAATAGCGCCATCAGCGACAAAACAATACGCTACGTTTCTTATTATGGCAATGCGGCGTGGACCTTCCGGTCAAAGTATACCCTATCTGCCAGTGCACGTCGTGACGCTTCCAATCTTTTCGGCGTTAATACCAATGATCTCTGGAATCCGTTTTGGTCTGCGGGAGCTGCATGGGATCTTTCAGCAGAGCCATTCTATAGATGGGCCTCACTACCTTTTCTTAAGCTGAGAGGCACCTACGGCTCCTCGGGGAATGTAAATCCTTCAAAAGCAGCTGTAACTACCATACAATATTACTCAACCGTCAATTTTTATACGGGCACTCCTTTTTCATATTTTACCAATTATAACAATCCTGACCTGCAATGGGAAACTTCACAAATGATGAACCTGGCCCTGGATTTTAAAACCAAAAACAATATACTCAGCGGCAGTATTGACTATTATCAAAAAAAAGGAACAAACCTTTTTGGTGCCGCACAGTTGGATTATACCGGTGGCGTAGGCTCACAAATCAATAAAAACGTAGCGGCTATTAAAGGCCATGGAATTGACCTGCAAATAAACAGCATTAATATCAACCGGCAGGTGAAATGGATGACAACGCTTAATTATAGTTATAACGCGGATGAGGTGGTTACTTATTACTTAAATTCACAACAGGCAAGTAATTTCATCTCATTCAGTTCCACTGTTCCTGTCTCTGGTGTGGAAGGGAAACCGATCTATTCGTTATTTGCCTATAAATGGGCTGGGCTGGATCCTGAAACAGGCGATCCGCAGGGCTACCTCGACGGTAAAGTAAGTAAGGACTACAGGGGCATGACCGTAAACGCAGATATTACGGACCTTACATATGTAGGTTCGGCCATTCCTACCCACTACGGTTCCCTTATCAACACGGTAAGCTATAAAGGCTTCTCGGTTAATTTCTGCATCACTTTTAAACTGGGTTATTATTTCAGACGGGCTTCCATCAACTATTCCAACCTTTATAAGTATTGGGCCGGTAATGCCGATTTTGCAAACCGATGGCAAAAGCCGGGCGATGAGTTGACAACCAATGTCCCTTCGATGACATACCCTGCGGTGTCAGCGCGTGATAATTTCTATGCAGGCTCTGAAGTGCTGGTATACAAAGGCGACCATGTACGGTTGCAATACATCAATCTGGAATATGAATTTACCCGTGAACGGTTTCCTAAACTGCCGCTAAGGTCGATACAATTGTATGGCAATGCAAATAACATCGGCATCCTGTGGCGTGCCAACAAAGACCATATAGACCCTGACTACAATTACGGGCTCTACCCTTTGCCTCAACCCCTCGCCTGGTCATTTGGGATCAGGATTAAACCTTAACTAAAAATCAAAAATCATGACTACTAGAATTAAACCTGGCCTGACGATCGTGCTGCTGGCGTTGCTTTTTACAGGAATTAACGGTTGCAAGAAATACCTGGCAAAAAAGTCAGATGAATCGCTTGCCGTGGCTTCCACCCTTGCCGACCTCCAATCACTGCTTGACAATTATGGCGTCGTTAACGGTAGTAGCGCCGCCGCGGCTTCCGAAATAAGTGCTGATGATTATTACCTCACTGATGCGGATTGGCAAGCCCTTTATTACGAGGAAGACCGTCGAATGTACATTTGGGCAAAAGACCATATTTTCCTTACCGGTGACCTTGGCAATGACTGGGAATATTTTTATTCATCTGTTTATTATTCGAATACAGTGCTTGAACAACTGAATAAAATTGACGAGACTCCCGAAAATGCAGATGAATACAATAATATCAAGGGGCAGGCCCTGATGTTACGGGCGAACCGGTTTATGGATATTGCTTCCGGGTGGACGCTTGCCTACGATAAGGCAAGTGCTGCAACAACGACGGGCATCGTACTCCGTACCACTACGGATTTTAATAAAGTATCGGTGCGTGCTACGCTGCAGGAAACATACGACAAGATTATTGCTGATTTAAAAGAGTCGGCTGCATTGCTTCCTGTTATTCCGCTTAAGGCGCCACGGGCTTCCAAACCGGCTGCTTTCGCCCTGCTTGCACGTACCTGTCTTTGGATGGGCGACTATTCCAATGCAGGCTTATATGCAGATTCGTGCCTGCAGCTTTATCATACGCTTTTAGATTACAATACGATTGATGCTTCTGCCGGTTATCCTTTCCAGGCGCTGAATGCCGAAGTAATATTTGACAAGGGATCAGCTTTGGGAGAACCGCTGTATAACTGGACGGCCAAAATAGATTCATTTCTTATACAATCGTATGATAGCAATGACCTTCGAAAAACTTTGTTCTTTATTGATAATGGTAATGGGACTTATGGTTTTAAAGGATTTTATAGTGGTTACATGGGATTATTTACAGGCGTAGCTACTGATGAAGTATATCTTACAAGAGCAGAATGTTATGCCCGTGAAGGGAAAGTTGCAGAAGCGATGAACGATCTCAACACCTTGCTCACAAGCCGGTACAAAGCGGGAACTTTTGTGCCGCTGTCTGCAGCTTCGGAAAATGAAGCGTTGGGGCTGATTCTTGCTGAGCGACGCAAGGAACTGCTGATGCGTGAATTGAGATGGATGGATATTAAAAGATTGAATAAAGAAGGAGCAGGGATAACCCTGGTAAGAAAGGTAAATGGCAAAACCTATACACTTCCGCCGGGCGACCCTCGCTTCGCTTTACCTATTCCTGAAGATGTGATTGCTGCTTCAGGAATGCAACAGAATGAGAGGTGATAAAAAAGTTATATAATTAAAAAGAAAAAACCGGGTGGCGCCGCCCGGTTTTCGCTTTACGGTCTCTTTTGGGCCGATTGGGAAGTTATCTGACCGGCGGTTAGCGGATCAAGATAATCCTGAAGCTCCGACTGGTCGCTCGCATCAACGTTAATGGAGCATGGCCTATTCCCCATAGACTGGCAGTCGGAAGGAGCGGTGCCTGTATTTCTCCAGTGAGAAGCATCCTTTATTTGAGCAGATGTTCCATCAAAATACCAGGTCGTTAATACCTTATGCTTATGCCCGTTGTTTGTTTTAACGAGCGTGAAGGCACTGGCGGCCGATATAATGATTACCGCCAGTATTCCTAAAATATACCTTTTCATTGTATTTGTTTTAAATAAAAAAATTATGATATTCTCCTTTAGGCAGGATGGGCCGGTGCAGGAATATTCAATGAATACGCTTACCCCCTTTGTAATGAATTAACGCGGTGCTGCCGCATCGGAAAACACTTTCCCTCCACAGACATGCGAACACCAAAACCACCCCAGCGTATACCACCCTGACTATAATAAGATCAAATTCATACTTTTCATTTTCATCCTTTGTCTTTTTGGCTTTATCAGTAATCAACCAGGCGAATAAGAAATGTAAGAACCGGTAAATAATATGGATGATCCACTTTTTCATATTTCATCTTTAATGGCGCAAGGATCGTTTAGTGTGAATCTGTAAACCTTTTCCTTGCTTCCGGTTATAAAATTAGAGCCGTCAAATGCGGCACCGTGTGCCATTTGGCACTTTTTTAAAAAGAAATAATAAGGGTCGAACTTTTTAATCTTATTGAATAGGAAACATCATTATTAGAGGTGGGAGTGATGCTCATAAGCCTCTTGCCCTTGCCAGCGACCTTCTGCTTATATCCAGGTAGGAAGCTATATATTCAAGTTTTAGCCGGTTTAATAAATGTGGAAAGTGCTTTTCAAAATAGCGGTAGCGGTCCTTTGGGGAAAGCATACTCGTCGCCCTTATTTTAAGATTGCTGAGGTTACTATAACCTTCAAAAATAATATGGTGTAATGTAACCGCTTCCGGGTATTTCCTGAACAGTGCCTGTATGTCCTGGTAATGGATTGAATATAGTTCGCAGTCTTCAAGCGCCTGTAAATTGAACAGGCTTTTCTTTTGTTTAAACAGGCTTGTAAACAGTACGATCGCATTATTTTCTTCCAGGAACCAGGTCGTCACCTCCCGGTCTTTCCGGTTATAGTAACATCGTACCAGTCCTCTTTGCAGGTACCACGCATACCGGCACACTTCGCCTTCAAAATGAAGGAACTCATTCTTTTTCTTTATGGTAAAGCGGCAACGGTTGCGCAGCTCCGCTTCCAGTGATTGGGACACGGGATGCAGGCGTTTTAAAAATGAGAATAATTTGTCCACCGCAGTAAGTTTTTAACTTGTTTTCTTACCATGCTGTGGCAAGAACACAGTATTAAGTAATCCAGGTGTACGAAGGTTGGGCGAAAGTTATTTTTCTTACTACGAATTTCAGATGCAATTAAAGCGAAGGCAAGGGAAAAGGAGTTAGGAATGCTGCTATTTTGCAGCCTATCGGCCTGTGATGTATAATATTCTGTAAACCTACTTTCTGAAGTGACTTGGAGTGTGGTTGAACTTTCTTTTGAATGCGGCATTAAAAGTAGCCCTGTGTTGATAGCCGGTAGCATACATGGCTTCATTAACCCTGAACCCTTCTTTGGTGATCAAATAAATCGCCCTGTTCATGCGCATTTCTTCAACATACCGCTGGTAAGTCTGCTCCCCGTATTTTTTAAAAAGATGGTGGAGTGTGGAGAGACTTATTTTAAATTCATTGGCTACAACTGAAGCGCTTAGATCATTTTCCAGGTGCTCAACTACATAATGCTTTATCAGCTCCACCCGGTTGTATTCCGGGTACAGCTCATCATATGCTTCATATTTTTGGCTTCCGGTAGCCATCTCAGTTTTTTTATAATAATCTGGCTATAATTGTAAGAATATCATCATCCTCCTTCTCACCCAAAAAGGCTTTCGCAATCCGCTAATCCTCGTGCATTACGCACAAGTCTCAATTCCTAATTCGTAATTCGTAATTCGTAATTCTCATATCAAAGTTGATGAAACCTTCCATCTTTATTTAGGGGGTTTTTACCTTTTTTCTTTCCCAACCCTAAACCCTAAACTTTAAAGCTTTAATCCCTTCAACCACAAAAAACTTTTCCAGGGCAAAACCACAGACCTTTATTCTTTCCAGTCCCCCTTTCCCCTTTGTCCCATTAAAAACCATCTAAGAGATACAAACCCCATATAAATTAACCGCTAAACACAGCACGTCCTTCTCCTTTGGAGAAGGCCTGGGATGAGGTTTTATAGAATAACTTCCCTTAGTGCATCTTCGTGTCTTTTGTGCCTTTGTGCGTGGAAAGATTTTTGCGCAGGCAAAACATCCAACCGGTGAGGCTAGGTGTTTCACATTTTCTCAATTTCCAATAACCCTCCCTTCATCATTCATTATTCCTTGTTCGATGTTCGATATTTGATTTTGACTTTAACTTTCATCCTTTGGAATAGACGTGAGGCTTTCTCTTCTATGCACTATCTCACACCAGCGACTTCGTCCCCTTTGTCCCCCTCGTCCCCAGTATAAATTGTGTAAAGGAAAACGTTTTATTTCCACCTAACTTTGCTTTCTCAAATGCCCACCGCCTTTTATGAAAAAATTAATCACTGTAGTTTTTACATGTTTTATTTCAGTAACTGCTTTTTGCCAAAGGGCCATTTCTGTAGATTCTGCCAGCGCGCATGTCGGCGATTCTGTGAGGGTATGCAGTAAAGTATTTGGTGTGAAATCTTTGGAGAAAATAACTTTTATCAACCTCGGCGCTCCTTATCCCAATTCACCTTTAACGATTGTAATACGCGCAGAAGACAGGGGTAATTTTCCCCAACCGGCAGAAGCGATGTATGCCGAGAAAAATGTGTGCGTGACCGGGATTATAAAAGAATACAAAGGCAGGTATGAAATAGATGTGACCGAACCGGCTGAGATAGCCATTGAACCATCAAAGCAATAGAAGGGCAATTATATAAATCAGGTTGTTTTTATCGCTACCAGTACAACTGGTTGAATCCATTCATTGAGCCGGGAGATATTGAGGTTCACTAAACGTTAAATCAAAAGGAATTTCAAGTGCGTGAAACTACTTTCAACTCTTCAAACAGGAACCCTACATACACGAAAAACAAAGCCACAACATCCATTTTCCATTTTCCAATTTTCACATTTTCCAATTTTCGAATTAACCCTGATCCCCTTCGTGCCTTTCGTGTCTTCGTGCGCAATAAACTTTTGCGCAAGCAAAAGCATGATGCCTGCATAGCGGGAGATATCGGGAATCGAAAAAATAGCCTACTTCAGATTTTCTCGAATGGAAGTTTGAATGAGAACCACGGCAAAGAAATGTTTCGTACCACCAACCACCCCGAAAGCTATTTACAGGCTCCTGGCAATGAGGTGCCTCATAAGAAAGGCGAAGCTCCCCACTTCGCCTTTCATTTTCTATGAAAAAACTGATTTTAGAATTTCAATTCAGGCCATCCTTCACGGTAAGTGCGTTTTACAAACTGGTTAGCCGGATCAAAGTTGGTAACCTTCAGGTTTTCCGGATCCCATTGAAGCGTAATGCCACGTCCGGGATAAGTAAATCCTTTTCCATCGGCTGTTGGTTCCCTGTAATCAAAGCTGCGGATAGCCAGGTTGGCCATCAAGATACTTTGCGTCAGCGGAACAGCATATTCCACAAAGGGTGAATCTACTTCCATATTGCCATAACCCGCAAGGCATGCCTCTACCCATTGTCCATAATGCCCATCGGTACCACCCGGCACACGCGGATATTTTTTAGGAACATTCACTTCATTCGTACGCGATGTAGGTAACAATTGGGGATCTTCTCCATAAACGCCACACATCATTTTACCCTTGGTGCCTTCGAAGATTACGCCATTTCCCTTATCACCTTTACCACCCATTATTTCGTTAGGTCCTAATTCTTCGGGGCGCGGAGGCTGAATGCCACCGTCCATCCAACTGAGACTAACATCCTGCCCACTTTTTCCTTTAAACTTCAGGTGTGAAGACGACGAAACAGGACCACTCTGAGGATAATATGCCTGTTGCCAGTTGTCTACATAAGGTGTACTTACACTGCTTACCACTTCTGTCGGATATTGAAGTCCAAGCACCTTAAACACAGGGCCAACAATATGACACGCCATATCACCAATCGCCCCGGTGCCAAAATCCCACCATCCTCTCCAGTTGAAGGGCACGATCATATCTTCATAAGGATGTTGCTGTGCAGTTCCCAGCCAAAGGTCCCAGTTAAGACCGGCAGGCACAGGAGGATTTTTAGTTGACCATGGAACTCCCTGGGGCCATACGGGCCTGTTAGTCCAGCAATGAACAGTATGTACTTCACCAATAATTCCTGCTTCATACCATTCTCTTAACTGGCGCACACCATCTCCGGAAGTACCCTGGTCGCCCATTTGGGTAACTACTTTATACCGTTTTGCAGCTTCACCCATCATGTGTGCTTCCCAAATATCATGGGTCAAAGGTTTTTGTACATATACATGTTTACCTAATTGCATCGCATGAAATCCAACTGTCGCATGGTTATGATCAGGAATGCCTACATCCACTGCATCAAAATGTTTATGTTCTTTTTCAAACATTTCCCGCCAGTCATGATAATATTTTGCTTTGGGAAATAATTTACGGTTTTGTACTGCCTGGCGATCATCCACATCACACAGAAAAGCAATTTCTGCTTTTCCTGTTTTGGCGAAATGTCGCTGATCATCGCCGCCTTTACCTCCGGCGCCGACGCCTGCAATTAATAATTTATCACTGGGAGCTACAAAACCTCTTCCCAACACATGTCGCGGCACAATATAAAAACCGGCTGCAGCAAGAGAAGTGTTGCGGATGAAATTTCTTCTGGAAACGGACGGCTCCTTACCATCCTGTTGATTTTCTGCCATGGAAATTGTATTTT
>JBQCEA010000331.1:0-3228 GCA_051960695.1 Mucilaginibacter sp.
ATTAGAGATGGAAAACAGAGTAAAACAAATACACAGCTTCGGCCAAAGCATTTGGCTTGATTTTATTGACCGAGATATTATCCAATCAGGTAAACTAAAGAAGCTGATAGATGAAGATGGTGTAAGGGGTGTAACCTCCAACCCGGCAATTTTTGAAAAAGCTATTACAGGCAGTTCTGATTATGACAATGAAATAAGCGAGCTGGCTGAAAAAACTGATAATAACGAAGAGATCTTCTTCGGTCTTGCTACAACCGATATCCAAAATGCTGCTGACCTTTTTAAAGCCGTGTACAATGAAGAAAAGGTTGATGGGTTTGTAAGCCTTGAAGTATCACCTTTCTTAGCGCTGGATACTGAAGGAACGATTAAACAAGCTGCCGAACTGTGGAAAAAGGTTGATCGCAAAAATGTGATGATCAAGATCCCGGGAACAAAACCAGGTCTGGAAGCTATTCGTCAATCTATAGCTCATGGTATCAATATCAATGTAACATTGCTTTTTGGTTTGCCGCGTTACGAAGAAGTTGTTGAAGCTTATATTTCAGGTTTGGAAGATCATTTGGCAGCAGGTCACTCTATTGAGCACATCCGTTCAGTAGCCAGTTTCTTCTTGAGCCGCATTGATGTTATTGTTGATCCGATGCTGGAGGCCAAAGGTGAAAAAGACCTGATGGGTGAAGTAGCTATCGCCTCAGCTAAAAAAGCTTACGAAATTTATAAACGTTTATTCAGCGGACCGCGTTGGGAGAAATTAGCTGCACAAGGCGCTAAACCACAGCGTTTACTTTGGGCAAGCACAAGCAGCAAGAACCCTGCTTTCAAAGATACCAAGTATGTTGAAGCACTGATCGGTGCAGATACTGTTGATACAGTTCCGTTAGAAACTATTGAAGCTTTCCGCGATCATGGTGTCGTTGCAAATACATTGGAGCAAGGTGTGGATAAAGCAACTGAGATATTGAACAAACTGAAATCAGTGGGTATCAATATCGATGAGATCACCCAAAAACTGGAAGACGAAGGCATCGAGAAATTCAACAAGCCATTCGAAAAATTATTAAAGGCAATTGAAGATCAGAAAGCTAAAGTAAAACAATAAGTGGAGGCGGCAGCTATAAATGTCCTTTTCTTTGATATTGGTGGAATTTTGCTTACCAATGGATGGGGACATGAATCACGGGAAGAAGCAGCAAAGCTCTTTAACCTGGATTATAAGGAAGTTACCGAGCTTCATACTTTTATATTTAATGTGTATGAGGCCGGTAGTGTTGACCTTGATGAGTATTTGGATACCGTAATCTTTAACCATCCTCGTGATTTTACCCGCGAGGATTTTAAAAAGTTTATGTACGAGCAGTCTGTAGAATTGCCGCATATGCTGGAATGGTTAAAGAAATGGAAGAAAGATAGCGGCTTCAGGATAATTTCTATCAATAACGAGGGCAAAGAGCTTAACGACTATCGTGTAAAAAAATTCAAATTGCACGAATGCTTTGATGCTTTTGTATCCTCATGTGAAGTGGGAATCCGTAAGCCCGATCCTAAAATATTTAAACTGGCCATGGGTATAGCACAGGCGCTTCCTCAGCAATGTGTTTATTTCGACGACAGGAAGATGTTTGCCCTTGCCGCACAAAAACTGGGTATAAGATCATATCAGCATACCAGTTTTGAGTCTACCAAAAAAATTCTGGAAGAATTAAAAAAAGAAAACACACAACCTATATGAGCAATACAACTGATAAATACGATTTTGGCATGATCGGTCTGGGTACCATGGGCCGTAACCTGCTGCTTAACATGGGCGACCACGGTGTAAAAGGTGCCGGCTTTGACAAAGATGCTTCTAAAGGCCAGTTGCTCGAGAAAGAAAGTGCACATGGCAATCTTAAAGGATTCAGCGAAGTAGAACCATTTATAGCAAGCTTAAATAAACCGCGCGCCATTATGATGTTGGTTCCGGCTGGTAAAATTGTAGATGAGGTGATTGCTGAATTATTGCCATTATTAGATCAGGGTGATATTATTATTGATGGCGGTAACTCTCACTTTACTGATACCAATCGCCGTGTTGCTGAGCTGGAAGCTAAAGGGTTCCATTTCTTTGGTATGGGTGTTTCTGGTGGTGACGAAGGTGCGCGTCGCGGGCCAAGTATGATGCCAGGGGGTGACAAGGAAGCATACAATGTGATGAAACCCATATTGGAATCAATTGCTGCCAAGGTTGATGGTGCGCCGTGTGTAACTTATATCGGCCCGGGTGCATCTGGCCATTTTGTTAAAATGGTTCACAATGGCATCGAATATGGCTTGATGCAACTGATCGCTGAAGCCTATGAGATCATGAAAAAGGGTCTCAAAATGGACAATGCAGCTATTGGCGAAGTATTCACCAAATGGAACGATGGTCGTTTACAATCATTCCTGATCGAGATCACCAAGGATATTTTCCATTTCAATGCTCCGGGTACTGATCATTTGTTAATAGATGATATTAAAGATGAAGCTAAAGCTAAAGGAACAGGTAAATGGACCTCGCAGGTAGCTATGGACCTGCAGGCACCTATCCCAACTATTGATATAGCCGTTTCTATGCGCGATCTGTCGAAATATAAAGAACTGAGAATAGAAGCCTCAAAAATATATAGCAAAGATGAGCCTGGATTAAACGTAGATACCCAGGAATTTTTGGTTGCATTAGAGCAGGCATTTTATTTCAGCATGATCATTAGCTATGCACAGGGCATGCATTTACTGTCAAATGCATCACAGGAATATAAGTATGACCTTAAGCTTGACGAAATAGCCAAAATATGGCGTGGGGGTTGTATCATTCGTTCCGCATTCCTGAATGATATTTATAACGCTTACCAAAAGAATGCTAAACTACCGCATTTATTATTGGATAGCGGTGTTGCCGAGCTGGTTTCCGGATCAGTAACAGGTGCACGTACTGTTGTATCGGCTGCACTTGCTGCCGGAATAGCTGCACCTGCTTTTGCCGCGTCATTAAGCTACTTTGATAATTTCCGTAACAAACGAATGCCATCTAATCTTACCCAGGCGCAGCGTGATTACTTCGGTGCGCATACTTATGAACTGATAGGGAAGGAAGGCGTTTTCCATACGCAATGGACAAAAAAGAACGATTAAACTTTTGATTTAAGACACAATCATGAATTCAAATAACCAGGCAGAAGCTACCATATTTGTCATTTTTGGTGG
>JBQCEA010000332.1:0-7413 GCA_051960695.1 Mucilaginibacter sp.
ACCTGCACCGCTGTTTTGAGAAGCATGCCGAATCGCTTACTTATCAGCAAACCATTCCTTTTACTGACAGGATGGATTACCTGGCATCGATGAACAACAGCCACATCTGGGTAATGGGCGTCGAAAAAATGCTCGGCATCGATAAGGATATTCCTAAGCGTATTGAATATATCCGCGTGCTGGTTTGCGAGCTGAACCGTATTGCATCCCACCTTATCGCTATTGGCACCTATGGCATTGACATTGGTGCATTTACACCGTTCCTATGGTGTTTTCGCGACAGGGAGCATATTATGGGCATGCTTGAATGGGCGTCGGGCTCGCGTATGCTGTACAATTACATTTGGGTTGGGGGCTTATACTATGACCTTCCCGTAGGTTTTGAAGAACGCTGCCGGGAATTTGTCGACTACTTTAAACCAAAGATCGACGAGCTTAATGAGCTACTTACTGAAAACCAGATATTCATTAAACGGACGGCAAATGTGGGGGTGTTACCGTTGGATGTGGCCATTAACTACGGTTGCTCTGGCCCTATGCTGCGTGGCTCGGGATTAAAATGGGACCTGCGTCGTATAGATGGCTATTCGGTTTATCCTGAGATCGATTTTGAAGTGCCTATCGGAAAGGGCGAAATGGGAACTGTAGGTGATTGCTGGGACAGGTACAAGGTACGTGTGGATGAAATAGAACAGTCACTCAGAATTGTAGAGCAATGCCTCGACCGATTGCAAAAAGAATTAAAACGCACTCCCGATTTTGACCCACGCGCTAAACTCCCGCGAAAACTTACACCTAAACCGCAGGATTACTATTTCCGTGGTGAAGGGGCCAAAGGCGAATTAGGCTTTTACTTTATTCATACCCAAAGAAAAGAAAAGGACAAAGCTGGCGCCGACAGGTTTTTTGATACAGAAATACCTTTCAGGGTTAAATCCCGCGGACCAAGTTTCTGCAACCTTTCTGTATTGCCCGAAATATCCAGGGGCGTCATGATCGCCGACCTGATCGCTATTATCGGGTCAATCGATTTTGTACTGGGCGAAGTGGATAGGTAGATGTGAAGATGTTCACGTTCACAGACGCCGTGAACACTCATGAACACCATGAACACTTGATAAACAATTACTTACATTTAGCATCTTTCCAATTTAGGTACCTTACAGCCCGGCGCATCCGTCAGTTAGAGTTTCCACTTGAACCTGGCTTTAATGCAAAAGAGCCGGCGGCTTTGAAATAACCTCAAACCCGAAATAGCCATGTTTTAATCTGGCAGTAACGTATTTAACTGTCGGACCAGGCAATTCAGCCACCTTAAGCTCCGTAGGTATGCCTTCGTAGTTTAGTTCCACATAGTTGGTTTTAACGGATTTGCCTTCTGCCGTTCCCTGACTTATTACCGGAAGCTGTACTGTTCTTTCATTGCTGGCCTGGTTATAGTTGATGGTCAGCAAAAAGTATACAATGATCCCGCCTATCCCAAAAGTATTTACAACAAATGACAAAAACAGATACTTTGCTTGTATCCCTTTCTTACCTGTTTGCAATTTATAAAACAGCACAGTTAGTACCAGGCCTGTTCCAACAACAATAAGAGCAAGGGTATAACCGTGTATAAATGTTTTATAGAATACATCCTCGGAGAAGCCCATCAGGATACATCCGGTTATCATTACTAAAAGAGTTAAGATCGGTGGTATTACCGGCTTTCCGGGAACATAAGTATCAAGGGATTGCATGATTGATCTATGAGTTTGTGATAAGTATTGACTTTGCTATAAATGCTTCAGCCAATTTATAACTTTTGTGCAATATCCCTGTATGATTGTGATTTTACGCTATTAATATTATTCAAGTAACAAATGCCGTTTCAAGCGTTCACACCTGAACCTAAATCGTGTTCAACAAAAAAAGCGATAGGTTTTAAACCCATCGCTTTACTATCTTTTTTAATCCTTAAAATCCTAAAATCGTGTTCCGCACATCTGCACATCATCAAATCTGCACATCAGTACACTTTCACCATGAACACGTAGTTCTTTAGCTTTTTGATCTGCTGGGCTGGCGTTAAACCTGCAAGCATATTCTTGGTATTTAGTACCGGTTTGTGGGTTAGTGAATCAGTTGGTATATTCTCTATTGCATTAAGCAGGTAGCTGGATTTCAGCGCAAAGTTTACACCTTCCAGTTTAGTTTCCCTGGCTTTAACCACGCCAATAACATTCCCTTTGCTATCCAGCAACGGACCGCCGCTGTTGCCCGGGTTAACAGGTACCGATATCTCGTAATCCAGACTGTCGCCATTCAAGCCGTTGGATGAGGTTAATTCACCCTTACCATAGCGTGGCGAATCCTGCGGATAACCATAAGTATAAACAGTTTCGGCTATATCGCTTTCGGATTTTTTGAAGGTATATGGTATAGTGCCTAAACCTTCAAATGTAGTATCAGTTATTTTCAGGATGGCAATATCATGCTGCGGATCAGGATACAGAACCTTAGCTTTAAACACCCTTCCTGCTGCATTCTGAACATAGATAGAATCAGCCCCATCAATTAAGTGATAAGCTGTAGCAATCAAACCGTTAGATGTGATGGCAAAGCCGGTACCCCTGTATTTATCCTGTGGCAATACCCTATCGCCATTTTTAAGGGCGGCGTCAACTTTCTTGCTCAGGTTGTTTGTTGCGCTGCTCAGCTTACCTACCTTTAAATTCAGTTCCTGGTAGGTCGAGTTGCTGTTCATGCGGCCGGTAACAAACAGAATAGCCATTACAGCGAAGATGGCAATTGAAGCGGCTACCGATATTTTTGAATGGTGATGGCGCCACATCTGTATGATCCACGCCGGGCGTTCAGTTACTTCTTCCTCAATGGCCTGTACATCTATTTCATCATGGATAGCGTTCAGCCTGTTCTCCAGTTCCACACGTTCACCGTACTGTTTCAGCAATCCGATAAACTGCTGATGTTCGATAACCTTTTGGTCAACCTCGGCATTTTCTATCCTGAGCTGTTCAAACGCCCTGCGCTCATCGGTATCCATTTCACCGTTGAGGTAACGTTCTATCGCTTCTAAAAGTTGATCGTCTCTCATGTCTTTTACTCCTCTATTTCTGCTGAAAGAATAACTTCTTCAGTCTTTGCAGGCATTTATATTTTTGGGTTTTGGCATTATCTGCATTGGTATAACCAAAACTCTCACAGATCTCCTGCATGGACCTGTTCTTGATATAAAAATCTTCAATAATGGTTCTGCAAGGCTCGCCGAGCGATTGCAGGGCACTTTGCATTTTGCCGAACTGGATATCCTTTTCGCTCTGTTCTTCTACCTCATCTTCAACGGGCAAAAAATCCTGAAAATCGTGCAGATCGCCGCCGTAGCGGTTCATCTGGCTCAGTCTCTTTAACCACAATCTTCTGCAAACCGAATAAATAAATGTCTTCAGCTTGCTGTTCAGCTCAAAGTCGCCTTTTTTAATTTTATTGTAAAGAACAATTATCGCCTCCTGATAGATATCCTTTGCATCGTCGGCTGTACCGTTATTGTTAACGATCAATTGCAGTACCATCGGGAAGTATGCCACATATAACCGTTTGATAGCACTTTCCGAGTTATTTAGGATACCAAAAACAATTTCGCTGTCAGTTGGCGTTGAAGTTTTAAACTCTTTATTCACTATTAATACGATTTATGCGAAATTGTAACCCACTCATTGTAAAAAAATTAAACAAAATCTAAAGTTATCAGGTTACCCCTTTGATTTAACATTCAATTTTACAACAATTAATTAACCAATTTATTACTACCATGAAAAACATAAGCAAATTAGGTTTAGTGGCTTTTATAGCTCTCTCCTTTGCTGCATGCAAGGGCACCAAATCAACCGGCACAACAGATACTACCAAAGTGAGCGACACAACCAAAACTACCGTTGTTGACACTACTAAGAAAGATACCGCTAAAATGCCAATGACTGATACCACTAAAAAGGACACCACTCATCACTAAACAAAGCATTTAATTCCTGAAAATTGAGTAAGGTAACCTTCGCAAGGTTGCCTTTTTTAATATATTTTTTTGGCGGGTTACCATTTGAAAATACGCAGTATCAATGCAAAATTTAAAAGATAACCTATATGAGAAAATTATTAAAAATCAGCCTTGTGGCTGTTACTGTGAGCGTTTTGGCATCGGGATGCTTTGGCTGCGGCAATCGCACAAGTTCAGAACCTGAAGAACCAGCTAAGGTAACGCAGGACTCACCTAAACAAACCATTGACACCGCAAAAGCAGCTATTGACACCGTTAAGAAAGATACCAGCAAAAAATAGTGATTATAGTTTTGAATGGTGCTTTAAGGTGGCCGCAATGGTCGCCTTTCAGCGTTTGAAGCTGTTATGATTAATAATTATAAATTTTTCAAAAAACTTGGGTTACCTTTTTCAATTTGGTGTATTAACAGACACATAAATATAATTACAACATGAAAAATTCATTCAAAATTGGTTTCTTAGCTCTTGCTATCGCTGTTTCAGCTGCTGCCTGCAAAGGTTCTTCTTCATCTTCTGCTACTGACTCAACTAAAACTACTGTTGATTCAACTAAAACTACTACTGTAGATACTGCAAAGAAAGCTGATACTACTAAAGCTGCTGCTGACACTACTAAAAAAGACACTACTAAAAAGAAATAATTCGCTAAGAATAAACCGGAATTAGTTGTTTTTTCTGGTGATTTATTAGTTTTTTACTTTTTAGAAGGTAATCTGTAATTTTTTTTTAGATTATGGGTTACCTTTTTTATTTAATAGTATTAATAAGCAAAACTATTAATCACTTATTAAAAAAAACTAAAATGAAAAATTCATTCAAAATTGGTTTCTTAGCTCTTGCTATCGCCGTTTCAGCTGCAGCTTGTAAAGGTAAATCAAGCTCTTCTTCTGCTGATTCTACTGCTAAAGTTGATTCTACTACTAAAGTTGACAGCGCATCTAAAATGTCTACTGACACTTCAAAGAAAGACACCAGCAAAATGAAGATGTCTGCTGACACTACTAAGAAAGACACTACTAAGAAGAAATAATTCTGCTTAGAAGCAAAAAATTGAAGCTCACCTTTCCGGTGGGCTTTTTTATTTTCTGAATAACGATATTACCCAGATTATTATAGCTATTATAACAACAATAACGATAACGCCGACGGCAACGCCGGCCTTAAAAATACCGCCTATTACCGCGCATCCGCTTAAGGCGGTCATTGCTAATGCCAATATCAAAAAGTTAAGCTTTTTCATTTCGAAACCAGGTTTTAATTGAGTGGTATCTCAACTACAAAAATTAAGGTTGAAAGTTTTTTATCTCCGCTTAAACAAGGCATAATTTATAACTTGCCAAACTTTTGAGTCTTCTATCATGAATACACCGTTGTTATCCATCCACAATGCTGTTTTAAAATTGGGCAACAAACCCGTTTTCAGCGATTTGAATTTTCAGGTGAATAGAGGAGAAAATTGGGCGCTGATCGGTGAAAGCGGGGC
This sequence comes from Mucilaginibacter sp., assembly GCA_051960695.1. Classification (GTDB taxonomy): domain Bacteria; phylum Bacteroidota; class Bacteroidia; order Sphingobacteriales; family Sphingobacteriaceae; genus Mucilaginibacter. The sequence goes on from JBQCEA010000332.1 coordinate 5,540, forward strand.
TGGGAAAAGTGCCTTGCTGCAAACTATTGCAGGCAAGTTCCATTTGTCGTCAGGCAATATCCGGTATTATTTTCATGAAGATTTTTTGCAAAACCATCCTCAACCCGATGCGCATTTAACTTTTCACCGGTTGATAGCCATGGTTGAATCGCGGCACCATTTCCGCAATCTTTCTAATACAGGCGATTTTTATTACCAGCAACGCTATAACTCATCTGATTCTGAAGATGCGCTTACTGTAGAAGAATATCTTTCAACTATAAAGCCTTATAATGATGCTCCTGTTTACTGGACGTTTGACAAGACTTTGAAAACGCTGCATTTGGAAGCCCTGCGTGATAAGCAATTGATAAAACTGTCTAACGGTGAAACCAAAAGATTACTCATTGCTGCTGCATTATTAAAAAACCCTGTAGTATTGTTATTGGATAATCCGCTTACCGGGCTGGACATACAAACAAGGGCCGAATTCAATTCGGTCATCAAAGGCATTACAGAGTCGGGTATTACCGTAATTATGGCCACCTCTCCTTTCGAGATTCCTCATGCAATAACATGCGTGGCAGTTTTAAAAGATGGCGCTATTGCACAGCAAATGCCTGCGGCGGAATTCGATCCGAAGCTTTTTGCCAATAATATTGAAGAAAGGATCGACAAAAAAGAGCTTAGCGAGTTGCTCAATTTAAAAGCTGATCAGCCAGCGTTTTCATGGATCGTAAAAATGGATAAGGTCAACATTAAGTATGGCGAGAAACAGGTGCTAAAGAATGTCGATTGGCACATTAGGCAGGGAGAGCGCTGGGCCTTGCTGGGACCAAATGGTGCAGGCAAGTCAACATTATTAAGCTTGATCAATGCGGATAACCCGCAGGCTTATGCCAACGATATTATCCTTTTCGACCGGAAACGAGGTACAGGAGAAAGCATTTGGGATATCAAAAGCAAAACCGGCTTTATTTCACCTGAACTGTACCAGTATTTCCCGACAGACAATAGCTGCTTGCAGGTTATTGAATCGGGTTATTATGATACTATGGGTCTTTTCAGGCCAAGTGATCTTAAAAAGGCGGCGGTTGCATTACGCTGGATGGAGGCGCTTGAAATCGACCAATACGCCCGGCAATTGCTTAAAAACATTCCGGCAAGTGCACAGCGCTTATGCCTGATGGCCCGTGCATTAATTAAGAACCCCACTTTGCTAATATGTGACGAACCCTGCCAGGGCATGGACCAGCACCAGCAATTGCATTTTAAAACCATTATAGATGCCATCTGTGAACTGAGCAATGTAACACTGATCTATGTTACCCATTACCAGCACGAGATACCCGATAGCGTAACGCAGGTTTTAAGGTTGGATAAGGGAGAACTTGTGCAAATCTGATATCTGCACGAATAAGAAACGATGCTCTGTCTAACTTCTGTAAAAATCTTTCCAGGTTTTACCTTTCACCCTTAACCTTTCACCTTTCGGCTCTAACTACGTATCTTTGACTTCATGAATACGGCCGATCTGCTGCAGCGTGCATTGAACTTTGATTTCCTTTCGATAGAGGAAGGTGTACATTTATATCACCAAGCTCCTACTACCGAACTGATGTTTGTAGCTAACGAGCTGCGCAAAAAGCAGGTGCCGCATGGTAAAGTTACCTGGCAGATAGACCGTAACGTGAATACCACTAACGTTTGTATTGCTAATTGCAAGTTCTGCAACTTCTTCCGCAGGCCGGGCCATGAGGATAGCTATATTACTGATATAGAAACTTACAAACGCAAGATCGAGGAAACATTCCGTTACGGCGGCGACCAGCTATTGCTTCAAGGCGGCCACCATCCCGAATTAGGATTAAAATTCTATACGGATCTTTTCAAGC
>JBQCEA010000333.1:0-3468 GCA_051960695.1 Mucilaginibacter sp.
GTCTATTATATTCCGCGCAAAGGCGAGGATATGCTTACAGCTACGGTAACAATCCCTTACCTCCAAACGCTGGTCACTGTAACCGGGACTATAGACAACCCGGTAAGCTACGTAAGTTTCAAAAACATTTCACTCAATTATAGTACATGGTTAAAACCGTCTGAGTCCGGCTTAGTGCCTCACCAGGATGGCATGTATATGCTGGATGCCTATAACCTTAAAATTCCGGGTACACCTGATAAAAAAGGACTTGAAAATCAGGCATGGGTAGGTAGGCCCGCTGCTGCAATTGAAGTAAAATATGCAGCACATACCGTTTTTGAAAATTGCAAGTTTGAACATCTGGCCTCTACCGGGCTCGACTATGAGCGAGGTACGCATGATAACAGAATTGAAGGGAACCTTTTCAGGGATATTGGCGGAACCGCTATTCTGGATGGTGTTTATTCGGACGAAGCGCAAGAGGTTCATTTGCCTTACAACCCCAAAGATGAACGGGAGGTATCTACCAAAGATACTATCGATAACAATTTAATAACTGATGCTACCAATGAGGATTGGGGATGCGTGGGTATCGGCGCAGGATATGTAAAAGGCATCACGATAACACATAATGAAGTTTGTGATGTGAATTATACCGGTATTAGCGTTGGCTGGGGATGGTCGAAAAGTCCTAATGTGATGCACGACAACCATGTCATCGCGAATAAGATCACCCATTATGCCCGTAATATGTATGATGTTGCCGGTATCTATACTTTATCGTCACAGCCCGGAACGGTGATCAGTGATAATCTTGTGGACAGCATTTATAAAGCGCCTTACCCGCATGATCCTATCCATTGGTTTTACTTATACCTTGATGAAGGTTCATCTTACATTACTGTAAAGGATAACTGGTGCCCTGCTGAGAAGTTCCTGAAAAATGCCAACGGCCCCGGTAATGTTTGGGAGAACAATGGCCCGCAGGTATCCGCCGAGATCAAAAACAATGCAGGACTGGAAAAGCCTTTCCAGTATCTCCTGAAGTACAAAAATATTAACCCGGATAATCAGCCTATCAATCACAAAACGCAATGACAGCATCAATAAACCGGCGATCAAGTAAATATTGGGTAGCAGGCATTTTATTTGTCGCTGCCCTTTTGAGCTTTAGCAAGGCGGATGCTATTAGCAGTCCTTTTGCAGCAGTAGAGATCATCGCACCAGTAGGTAAAACTCCTGATACACAAGCTGCTTTATTGTTGTGCAAAAAACATCATTGGCCGCAAATGGCCGTTTATCGCTGGAATAACCATCTGGTAATATACGGCGAACTGAGGAATGTTTCCCTGTTAAAGAATGAAGTGTCATCAGCTTATGGCGGATATACGATCAAAGTATATCAAAACCCTTTTTATGATTTTGACCGGAAGCAGCATTGCGGAAATGAAGGGATCGCTAAGGAATGGGATAATGTATTGCTTACAGCCGATCTGGTTAAAGACCCGAAGTTGCAGCAGGAATATCTTAATTACCATGCCAACCAGTTTAAAAGATGGCCCGAAGTAGCAAACGGTTTTTGCAATGCTGATTTTCAGCAACTGCTTGTCTTTAAAAATGGCCGCCAGCTTATGCTGATCATCAGCATACCCAAAGGCAAAACATTGGATAAACTTAATCCGCTCACTACAAAAAATAACCCGCGTGTTGACGACTGGAACAAACTCATGAGCAAATACCAGGAAGGTATACCGGGCACAAAGCCGGGAGAAGCATGGGTGTTTTTGAAACCGGTTGACCATAAATAGATATCACGAAAATAGATCATGTTAAAATTAGGAATATTAGGATTAGGAGAAGGTCGCAGTACCATGTCGGCAGCTTTGCAAAGCCCAAAATATGAGTTGAAAATGGTGTGCGATATGAACATTGAAATATGCAGGCACCGGGCTGAGGAATTTAACTTTCACGAGTATACTACCAATTACCACGATATGCTGAATGATGCTGAAATTGATGTGATTGCTATTTATACCCCCGACCATTTACATGCCGGGCATGTGAAGATGGCTTTATTGCACAATAAGCATGTAATATGCACCAAGCCGTTTATTGATGATCTTTCTAAAGCGCAGGAACTGCTTGATTTGGCTGAGAAAACCGGCAAAAAGATTTTTGTAGGTCAAAGCTCACGCTTTTTTGAGCCAGCCAAAAGACAGCGAAAAGACTTTGAAGAAGGTTTGATAGGCGAACTGATAACCGTAGAAAGCCATTATCATGCGGATCACCGCTGGTTTTTGGAAAAACCGTGGGCGCTGGAAAATGCCTTTAAGTGGCTTTATGGCGGTTTAAGCCATCCGGTTGATTTTATACGTTGGTACTTGCCGGATGTGGAAGAAGTAATGGGTTATGGCATGATCAGCAGCAATGGCAAAATCGCAGGGTTGAAAAATGAAGATACCATGCATTTTATCTTTAAGGCAACTGATGGCCGCATTGCGCGTGTGAGCGGGGCTTATACCGGCTATACACAACCCACGCAGCGCGATAGCGGTATGAGTGTTATACTTCGCTGTACTGAAGGTGCTTCTCAGGCCGATTACCACGAGCTACGCTATGCCGTTACCGACAAAACCGGTGAAGAAAAGATAGTTTACTGGGGCGATAAAACGCTGAAATATTATTTTCGTTTCGAGGGTCAGAGCCACCATGCGGGTGAATATCAGAACTATTTGGAATATTTTGCTGATTGCCTTGAAAGCGGTGAAACGGCCTATCCCGATGTTAAAGAGGGTATAGGTACTGTTGCTTTATTGCAGGCAATGGACAGATCGCTGCAAACCGGGAAGCCGGTAAAGGTTGCCGATATACTGGCCGAGTTTAACTTATCATCAACGCTGTTATCTGCATGAGGATCGCAACTATAGGCCTGGCTGCCAATTTAACTGCGCTTGATTACGCTATTGTTGTAACCTACATCATTATCCTTATCATAATAGGGTACAGGGCCAGCTTTGCGAAAAAGAAAAAGCCCGATGAAACGCTTTTCCTGGCTAATAAATCATTAGGCTGGGCAAGTATCGGCTTTAATATGTGGGGTACCAATGTTGGACCTTCCATGCTGCTGGCTTATGCGAGTATAGGTTATGCCACAGGCATTGTGGCCGTAAATTTCGACTGGTATGCCTTTGCATTTCTTCTGCTGCTGGCAGTAGTTTTTGCTCCCCGTTACCTGGCCACAAGGGTAACTACTATGCCTGAGTTTATGGGCAACCGTTACGGCGATTCGACACAAAATATACTGGCCTGGTATGCACTGATCAAGATCCTGATCTCATGGCTCTCGCTGGGTTTGTTTGCCGGCGGATTTTTAGTTCGGCAGATATTAGGCATACCCATGTGGGAATCGGTTATTGCGCTGGTATCATTCGCAGGGCTTTTTGCTTTTGCAGGCGGGTTAAAAGCTATTGCCAAAGTGAATATCTT
>JBQCEA010000334.1:0-4558 GCA_051960695.1 Mucilaginibacter sp.
GCCGAAGCTATATTTTCACGTAAATTTACTTCAGCGCTTTCGCTGGAGGTGCTGCCGGTCTTTGTAGAGGACAATCAGCCGATACCGAATGTCCCGGGCAATGACAAAAGCTTTTTTTCGCTGGCAGCTGCCGGGCGCGTAAAAGTGACCAAACACATGAGCTTACTGGTTGATTATGAGCACCCGTTCTCCAATTACAGAACCAGCGCAAATGGCTTCCAGGACCCACTGGGCTTTGGCGCCGAATTTGAGACCGGCGGCCACGTATTTACCTTGAACATCACCAACGCACGGGCTATAGAACAGATCAACTCGCTGAGCGGTTCGCAGGCGAGTTATGGCAAGGGACAGCTCCGTTTGGGCTTTACAATATCACGTATGTTTGATTTCAATCACAAAAAGAATAAACAATGGTAACCCCGAAAATATATGGAAAGAAGTGAATTTTTGTCCAAATTTGGAATAGGCATTGCTGCCGTATGTGCAGGATGCAGTTTAGTGGCTTGCGGTGGAAAAAGCAATAACCCCTCGCCCGTAACGGTTGGAGGCGCTCCAGCTCCGCCAACAACAGGCAGCGGTAACCTGTTCACGCTTGATCTGAATAGTCAGTTAACAAACGTAGGCGATTCTATAACCCAGGGAGGCGTTATAGTTGTCCGGATAGGTTCTGATAATACAGCAGCCTCGTTTACAGCAGTACAGGTAGCCTGTACACACCAGGGCACGGCTATTGGTTACAATGCAGGCCAGGGCATATTTATTTGCCCGGCACATGGGAGCGAGTTTAGTAAAAGCGGACAGGTAATTGTTGGGCCTGCCAGCTTACCGCTTCATAAGTATACTGTAACAACAAATGGCAGCGTACTCACCGTTACAGCATAGAGATTAGTAGCGTTTAGATTTTTTTTAGAGGACGAACCAAAGTTGGTTTGTCCTTTTTTATTGAATGGCGCAAGTGAAAATAGCCTGATTAAAACTTTGAAATTCAAAAAGTTATATTATATTTGATTAGCAATCTGATCGGCCGTCTTTAGGCCGGTGCCTAATATCATCTTAAGTTACCTCTTAAATCTTACCCGTTATGAACACTAAAAACCTTTTGATTTTTGCTGCTATCGTGGGCTTATTTTTTGGGTTATTCCTGATATTCGCTCCGGAAACATTAGCTAAAATTGTTTTAACTCATCCCGAGGCTGGTAGCGGCGCATTAGCAACATTCCGTGATTATGGCATACTTTTATTGGCGGTTGGTATCGGTTCTTTTATTGCAAGTAACTCAATGCCTTCGGCTGCAAGAAGGGGATATGTAGTACAGATCACTATTTCCAGCTTGCTTTTTGCTGCCTATAACATCTATAATGTCGTTTCCGGTATTTGCAAAAGCGCGGGGTGGGGTATAGTAGTGATCACCGCTATATTAGGCATCTGGGGATTAATGATGATACCGAGGGAACGGACCAGCTTGCTATAATCAAATACAAAGTGCATCAGATCTTGGCTGATGCACTTTTGGGTATATTGTTATATTATCGCTACGATGGAAAGATGAGCAGCGGTACCCGTATGTTTTCGGGTATGGCGTATGGGCTTTCATGCCCCACCAGCTCATTAAAGTGAAATTTGTTATTTACCAGTACCAGCAGATCGTTGTTCATGCCATTGACCAGGATGTCAAGCGCTTTGGGCACATTGCGCTCTTTAACATTGCTGAAATAAATACAGTCGCTGTTGTTCCGGTTTACTACGGCATCTTCAAAAACGGCATCCGCATAGCTTTCGGCCATCAGTGGTAAGCCTTTTTCTGAAATATTAGCTACCAGTACACTCGAATCAAGCTCTTTTGCCATTTGGGTTAAGAATGCTACTACCTCATTCCGGCAGAAACGCAGATCGGTAGCATAAACTATTTTTTCAAATGCTTTGTAAGGAAAGTCATGCGGGATAACCAGAACCGGGCAGCCGGATTTTGTAGCGCTGCGCAGAATGCTGGCTTCAATATAGCCGCTAAATCCTTCGTCGCCATTGGTTCCTCTTATCAGCATGCCGATGTCATACTTTTTAGTCACCGAAAGCACATTATCTGTCAGGTAATCAACCCCCTCGATAAAATGCACTGTTGGCCTGAGGCCCGTTTCCCAGTTAAGTCTTGATTCCAGCTTTTCTATCCAGCTATTTTTATCAGGCTTTAATTCCATAGTGCCCTCGTTGGTTCCCGCAACAGCCAGCTCAACCATGGGTACTGTGGTATACTCAATAGTATTCCATACATAAAGATTTACGTTGGTTTTACCCGCCAATAACAGGGCCAGTTCAGCCGCGTGCTCGGCCTCAGAGGAAAAATCGTTGAATAATAAGAAATTTTTCATCGTTGTTTTTCCAACAACATTGTTCATGTTTATCATTATAAAATTAAATAAAAACTTTTCTAAAAAAGCCTGATTTATGTCACAAAAACTGACATCCAGGGAAAAATGGCCGATTCGCAGTTGTTGTGAGTTAAACGTCGAATGGAACGGAGCGGCATATAATATCTTAGGGTCAACATTGAATATTTGTGAATTGTTTTAACTAAAAGAAGAAAAAAGTGCTTTTTATGCTCCCAACTATGAAAAAAAGATAATTTGCTGAAATAAGGTTCTGAAAAGGCCGTCAATTAACGCTCCAATGGCTTTAACCGCATAGCCAAAACGATGTTCATTAAACCGGTTAAAACAAACGCAAAGGCCGTCCAGAGGATGATGGTAACCGCACCGAATACGGAATTGAATAAAATAAACAGCGAGAAAATGATGAGAAGCACCCCGCCCACAATGACCGGCCACGAACGCTGCATCATACCCGAGAAGCCAAATAGAGACAGTCCCCGGAACAGGAACCACAGCCCAACAATAATACGAAGTATGGCCTCGCTTGCTGCAATATGGCTCATCAGCACAATGCCCAGTATAATGTCAATCGCTCCGAGAATCAGATGCAAGCCCCGGTTAAATGAGTCCTTATCACGTACTACGCGGATCAATTCAACAATACCTGCAATGAAAATGATAAGCCCGAAAAGAAATGCCAGGGCAGCATAGCTGGCGGCAGGCGTTGCCACCATATAAATGCCCAAAGCGATGAACAGAATTCCCCTGATGAGAAAAAACCACCAGTGCCTTACACCCCGTGCAAAAATGACATCCATAACAGGTTAGCAGATATATTGCTAACCTTAACCGGGTTAAATAGTTTTAACGCATTAAAATTTGATTAGAAAAGTAGCTCATTATCAGCATACAAAAACCGAATGCTTAAATATTTGTTTCCTACTCAACAGCAGTTAATGTATATTTAGCTGCCAATAATTATATCTATTAAACTAATTCTATTATGAAACTTTTAAAATCTGTTCTTTCGCCTGTAGCGGTACTGGCAATTTTGTTTTCGCTCCAGGCCTGTCACACGAAAAAGAAAGTAGTACAAACACCTCCGCCACCTGTTGACACAACCAAACCTGCACCGCCACCTGCGCCTGCGCCTCCGCCGCCAGCACCGGCACCTGCCCCTGCACCAGCGCCCGATTACAACTTCAGCAATATTCAGTTTGAATTTGACTCGAGCATACTGCGTACAAGCGCATATCCGGCATTAGATAAGGCTGCAGCAGCTATGAAACAGGATACTACAGTGAGGTTTAACCTCAACGGCTATGCTTCAATTGAAGGTACACCTGCGCATAACATGGTTCTTTCACAAGACAGGGCTAATTCAGTTAAGTCTTACCTCGTTAATTCAGGGGTTAGGTCTTCACAACTGGTTGCCAAAGGTTATGGTACGGCAAATCCTGTCGCGGACAATAATACCGAAGCCGGCAGGGTATTGAACCGCCGTGTAGAGATCAAAAAACAATAGTTTTTAAATTTCTGATAATGCAATAAGAAAGCCCGTTAGTTTTTGCTAACGGGCTTTTTGCTGTTCCCTTGCATGGATTCGAACCACGATCTTCAGAGCCAGAATCTGATGTGTTACCCTTGCACCACAAGGGAATAAATGGGTGTTTGGATGGTCCGGGGCTAATATCGATTTTTTTAGATATTAATAGCTATTGCACCGCACAAATAACGATTGTTTTTACAATTTTCTTATATTAGCATTAAGGGTTACCCATGCATAATTATGAGAAATTTCTTCATTAATTTTTATACAGCTTTACAGGTAAAGGTACCTGTTTATAAGTATCGCATATTAGCATTGGGTTTTATTGTATTGGCATGCATTACATATGCTACGCATCATATTGTTTCCGCGGCGGTTATTTTTTCCCTGGTTATGGCTGTAATATGGGCCGCATTAGACTTTTATTCAGTCGAAAAGAAATAACTATTGCCGATTTGCGATCTAAATTGTTCTAAAACAAAAAGTCTTCAGACTTACTAAGACTTCTGACATTGAAAAGGTAGCCCCAATAATTATTAATTGTAATACCCTTAATATGTCCTATTCAAATATAAATTTTGAAGAAATGTTTAGGGTAGCACCACCCTGTATCATTCTTCAAGCTAACCCGCCTCTGTTTACG
>JBQCEA010000335.1:0-18477 GCA_051960695.1 Mucilaginibacter sp.
AACTTAAAAGTTTCATTTTAATAATCCTCATGATGAAAAGAAGATATAAAAATTTAAAGCAAGTCATATTTATAGGGCTTGTTGCTGCTGTCGGGATCACGGGCTGTAAAAAGTTTTTGGCTGTAAATCAAAATCCAAATAACCCGGATCACGCAGACCCCACCTTGCTTTTGCCTACCACACAGGCAGCCATTAGCCAGGTAATAGGAAATCAGTTCCAGGTATTCGGCAATATATGGGCTCAGTATTGGACTCAAAGTCCGGTGGCCTCACAATATAAGTCGATGGATCAATACGCGCCGATAGCTACCGATTTTGACCGGCCGTGGCTTAACTTATACCGCGTTGCATTGGTAAATGCCGACCTGATCACAAAAAGCAATGAATCAGGATTAGAAAATGTTAAAGGCATTGCCTACCTGATGAAAGCCTATGGTTTCCAGGTAGCAACTGATGCTTTTGGTGATGTGCCCCTTTCGCAGGCATTGCAGCCAACTACATATCCAAACCCTAAGTTTAGTACTCAGCAGGCAGTTTATGATAGCATATTTATGTATATCAATAAAGCTTTGCCTTTACTGAGTGCGAATGCCGTTTCGCCGGGAGACCAGGATATGATATTTCATGGTGATATGACCCAATGGGTAGCTTTCGCCAATACGCTCGAACTTAGGGCATATTTGCGTTTGTCTAACGTTGACCCAGCCACTGCTAAAGCCGGTATAACTGCCTTATATCAAACTAATCCAACGTTCCTAACGGAAGATGCATCGATAACCTACACATCTACCGGTGGTAACGAGAACCCGTTTTATAATGAGGCGACCAGCCCAACATTGGGCAAAGTCCAAAATGTAGTAGCGAGCTCAACTATTGTAAACGCCTTTACACGAAATAATGATCCCCGCTTAGCTAAGTTCTTTACACTGTTTATCGATAAGGTTAATCCCGTTGACTCCCTGGAATCTATTCCACAGGGAAGCTATTTGTCATATCCCAACAAGAAAGTTTCTACGCCATCTCCATTAGTTGGGGGGCAGGCAAATAATCCTGCTTCAGCTACCGCGCCGGTTAAATTATTATCGGCTGCCGAAAGCTATTTTTTGCAGGCTGAAGCAGTTGCCAGAGGTTGGGCACCAGGCAATGTAACTTCTTTATATACCCAGGGAATACAAGCAAGCTTTGATGCTACAGGCGCAGGAAATGCGACAACCTATATTAATACAGCGCCCGATGGATTGCAGGCTTTGGTTGCTGCAGTTAGTGTTAATGACAAGGTTAAAGCTATTATTACACAAAAGTATTATGCAATGTGTGGCTTCCAGGGTTTTGAGGCTTGGACAGAATGGAGAAGAACGGGTTATCCTACCTTCTTTGTTACTTCTGCTGCAACAACAATTGCTCCCGGGCAAAAGCCTTTGCGTATGCTCTATCCCAACTCGGAATTAACTTCAAATTCAAATTATCCGGGAACCATTCCTATTTATCAACCGGTTTGGTGGGGATTACCAAACCCATAAATTATATTAAGCCGGAATTAACAGTTCCGGCTTTTTTTTATTATACCAACCAGTTTGACCAGTGGCGCTTTAAATACCCCTATAAGGGGTATTTATTTTCAACCCTTAAGCAGTAAATTTACATCTCTGTAACCCTCGTGAACTGATCAAATGCATACCCGGGCCGGTAATAAATTCCATGTATTCCTGAATCCTGAAATCAAAAGATTTTTTTTTAAGCGTTTGTTAGTGCTATTCCTGGTACTTTCTGCCTCTGCTTTATATGCGCAGAAATATAATTTCAGACATTACGACCTTACGGATGGTTTGTCACAATCGCAGGTTGTAGCAATATGCCAGGATAAAGAAAAGCAAATATGGCTTTCAACTTTGGGTGGCATTAACAGCTTTGACGGTAAAAAATTTAATTCCTACTCAATTGAGGATGGACTTTTATCCAATTCTAACTTTGCCATCACAAGCGATCATTACGGCAACATTTGGTGGGGCGGCAACACCGGATTAACAGCCTTTACCAATAAGGGCATCGTTAATTATAAATTCAAAAATAAGGTCAATGTCAGAAGCATTCTAAAGGTAATAAGTAACCGAAATAATGATATATGGGCCATAGCAGGCGCCAAATTGTATAAACTGGTGGATAGTCAGCTGGTAGTGCAGGAAGTAACAGCAAAAAACGAGCTTGTAAGCAGTCTCCAAACAGATAAGGACGGTAACTTATATGCCTCGTTGTACCGTTTGGGTATATATAAATTGGAGAAGACTGGCTGGCAATTAAAAATAAACATAAAGGATCAACTCGTTAGAGACTTTGTTTTTACTAATCAGATGCCTGCATCGGTCGTATTTATCTCCGACATAGGGCTGTTTAAATGCAGTACCAACCAAATAGAAAAAATTAACATCCCACCCTCGTTTTCTGAAGCATCCGAACTCACTTGTATCAAACAAGACCATAATAAGAATTTGTGGATCGGAACAAATAAAGGCGCCTTTTTGATCAATGGTCAATCGGTAAAATACTTTAATGTAAATAACGGATTTACGAGTGAGCGTGTGATGAGCTTGTATTGTGACGAGGATAACCGAATGTGGTTCGGTATAGATGGGGATGGTCTTTATAGCTACGAAAATGATGACTTTATTATTTACGACAAAAGTCAGGGTTTGAATAATGAAGCGGTGATGAGCCTGGCAAAGGATTCGAAGGGGCAAATGTATTGGGGTACCAACGGTGGCGGGTTATGGTCGTTTGCAAATGGTAAGCTAAGGCAGGAGATCGTTGACAAAAGAGAATCCTCCAAATTACGTGTCAATTGTTTACTTAATGACAGTAATGACAACCTATGGGTGGGGACGGATAACCTGGGATTATGGGTCGGGCATAAGGTGGGCGGTAAGATTGTTTATTCTCCTTTCCCGGCAAAATATTCCCTGATATATTTCCACCTGGCTGAAGGGCCTTCGCATACGATATGGACGGCTACCAGTTTTGGCTGCTTTTATATCGAAGACGGAAAAATGACGCAAGTACCTTCGCTTACGAATTTTTGTTCCTCTGTATTGGCAAAAGGCCCGGACACAGTTATTGTTGCCACGTTGAATGGGATACAACTTGTCAGGAATAAAAAACTGGATTCTAATTTCAGGCTGGCTGGTGTGGCAGGTAAAAACATAGTAACCTTATATGCATACGGGCCATTTGTTTTGCTGGGGACCAATGATTATGGATTATATATCTGGAATACAAAGACCAATGCCATAAGCATTATTAATACTAAAAATGGCTTAAAATCAAACACGATCTATAGTATAGATATCGTTAAGGATGTGCTATGGTTGGGAACGGGCAGGGGAATTGATAAATTCAGAATAACCAACCGAAACCGTATGACTCTGGTTAAGGAAGCCATTTTTAATCCTATAGTTGAAACTAATCAGAATGCTATACTTCATACCGACACCAACATTTGGCTGGGAACCACGCGCGGTTTATTTGTTTATAAAATAAACCATCGCGAAAAAGCTTCGCCTATTCCTAATACCGTCATCCAAAACGTATGGCTTCCTGCAAAAATTAGGGATAGTATCAGCTACAGCTACCAAAGGGGATACCGCCTCCCGGCAAATTTATCTCTGCCATCAGATAAAAGTCATATTGAGATTGATTTCCAGGCTATCGATTTCTCCGATCATAACGAGATTCAATATCAATACCAGTTGGAGGGGGTTGACAGAACTTACAGTAAACCGGCAACGCATGATTATGTGGAATATCCTAAATTGCCACCCGGCCAGTACACGTTTAAGGTAAGAGCCGTTAACAGTGATGGGCTTTACAGATCACCGGCTGTTTTTTCATTTACTATTACACCCACATTCGTTCAAAGCCCGACTTTTAAATTGCTGATAATTGTGATCGTTTTGTCCATCACTTATGGCGCCTACCGTTATAAACGCTACCAGGACAAGCGGAAGGCATTATATATCGAGCAATTGAAACTTGAAGAGCAGGCGATTGTCCGCCGGCAAACCGCAGAGGATTTCCACGACGATCTGGGAAATAAGCTCACCAGGATCAATCTTTTGTCAGAACTTCTGGATAAAAAAATAACTACGGATAAAACAGGTGAAAAATTACTGATCACACAAATCAGGAATAGCATAGGTGAGTTGTATTCAGGTACAAAAAACATTTTATGGGCATTGAACCCCGACAATGATAACCTGTATGATGTATACAACCTGATCGCGAACTTTGGAAGAGAGCTGTTTAGTAGTTCTGAGGTTTCGTACCGGGCTTCTGATAACGATCTCTCTTACAAAAAAATAAGCCTGCCGCTAGGTACAGGGCGGAATATCATTTTAATCTGCAAGGAATTACTGCATAATATTTTACAGCACGCGGGGGCAAAAACTGTAACACTTACCATAGGGATAACGTCTTATAAACAGATTTGTATTACGATATCTGACAATGGTTGCGGGTTTGGAGAAGAACAGCTACCGCCAACAGGAAACGGACTTCGGAATATGCGAAACAGGGCAAAAAGGTTAAACGGGAAATTAGATATCGATTCTAAAATCGACGTGGGCACCACCAGCCAGGTTATTTTTCCAATTCCTGACTAAGATGCATGATAGTATAAGGGTAGTTATTATTGAAGATGATAAAATTTTGCTTCAAACCTATGCTGAACTCATAGGCGCAGAGGAGGGAATAACCATAGTTAATGGTTACACTTCTTTTGAACATGCAGAAAGGTATATTGCTCATGATCAGCCTGATGTTATCCTAATGGATATTCAATTACCAGGTATAAGTGGTATTGAGGCTATTCCCTTCGTAAAGAAGCAGCTACCCAGGACCCATGTGTTAATGTTAACTGTTTTTGAAAGTGAAGAGCAGATTTTGAAGGCACTGGCCAATGGTGCTTCAGGATATATTACTAAGGACTCTTCAGCCCAAAAAATAATCGACTTCCTGTGGGAAGTGAAAGATGGCGGCGGACCCATGAGTCGGAATGTAGCGCGCATGGTGATCAAATCGTTTCAGAAAAACCAGGAATCCCCACTATCCAAACGCGAAACGGAAATTTTGCGAATGATTTCGGAAGGAAAAAAACGAAGTGAAATAGCCGAGGACTTGTTTATAGAATTAGAGACCGTAAAGACTCACATCAGAAATATTTATGTCAAACTGGACGTTCACTCCAGGTCGACTGCAATTCACGTTGCCCGTAAAAATAAGCTCATTTAATATCGCCAATCCCGCTTAAAAATAAAAAGTCAACTACCTCGCGTAATTGACTTTAATTAACTATTAACTGACCAAATGTCTTAACGAAACGATCCGGCCAATACAAACATAACTCAACGCAATCTTTAATTATGTGCGAAAATGCCCGAAAAACAGGCCAACCGGAATAAACAAACCTCGTGTTAATAAATAAAAAAACGCTATGTCCTTATTGGTAGCTTATCTGCGTTCACGTTCACGCATGAACACCGTGAACAATCATGAGCATCTAATAATCAAACAATTGCATTTTTGTGGCTATAAGCCATTTTCCCTATCTTATGCACATAGAAAATAAAAGGGCAATTACCAGGCCCACTATCTTTTCATCCATAAAAAATAGAACTGTATGAGAAAAATAATTTCATTTATGCACATATCGCTTGACGGCTTTGTAGCAGGGCCGAACGGTGAAATGAACTGGATCAAAGTTGATGAAGAAATTTTTGATCACGTGGGTAAACGGATAGAAGAAACCGACAGCGCATTATACGGAAGGGTGACTTATCAGATGATGGAAAACTACTGGCCAGAAGCAGGCAACGGGCCGGACGCGAGCAAGCACGACATTGAACATTCAAAGTGGTATAACAAGGCTCACAAAGTGGTTTTATCAAAAACACTGAAAGGTGCCGATCTGCCTAACACAACAATTATCAGTGACAACCTTTCGGACAGACTCAATGAAATAAAACAACAGGCAGGTAGTGAGATCTTGCTCTTTGGCAGTCCGACGGCAACACATGCCCTTATTCAACAAAACTTGATTGACGGCTACTGGCTATTTGTCAATCCAGTTATCCTCGGACAAGGCATTCCATTGTTTGCAGGCATCAAAGGCAAAATAAAACTAAAATTATTGTCTACGCGGCAATTTGCCAGTGGGGTAACTGGACTGAATTATACAATCGACAGGCAATAATAATTAAGTCAGAAGTCTTGAGTCGAAAGTCTTAAGGCTTTTTGTTTTTTATACACTTTCGCAGATCGTAAATCTGTAACTATTTTAGTGCGGATAATCCGAATTAAACTATTTACTATGCAGTGGTATCATTATTTCAGCGATTTTGGGGCTGGTTTGTTCCTGGCCAACTTTGTTCCGCATTTTATTAAGGGCATAGCAGGTGATGCTTTTCCTACACCCTTCGCCAAACCACCGGGCAAAGGTCTTTCCTCTCCACTGGTGAACGTATTATGGGCGTTGTTCAATCTGGTAATAGGCTACCTGCTTTTTCGGTTCGGTAAAATTACTGCCGATAACAACTTAGCTGTCCTCATCTTCTTTGCTGGCTTTGCCTGCATCAGCATTATGGGAGCCATGAACTTTGTGCATAAGGATAAAGTTTAGCGTGAAGAGAGGCTTTTATACATCACTACAAAGTTAAAAATCACAGCCTGGACACTATAGGTATGTCTTGCTATCTTTAAGTCCAGACAAGAGACACATTGAAGTTTATGATAGTGCAGGGGGACTAATGTTACATCTCTGCAAGCGCGTCCGAAGAGGCATCTGCGTAGGCCAATAATATGCCTATCGAAGATGCATACCGCCTAAGATCTCTCTTTCGCGCAGTCACTCAACCCTCTCTTGCTCCATCGAAATGACCCTTATAAAATAATCTGTTCTTCCTTCGTCTGTGTCATTTCGACGAACGGCGGGTCAGGTGTGTATAAGGTGAGGAGAAATCTTAGACGCCATGCCTGATTATAAGATTTTCTCCTCGCCCAGTTAAGTGTCTACACTTAACTTTAAAAGATTCAAGTGTGACACTTGATCGGTAATAGTAACGACGAGCATGGTTATTCACCTTAACCTTTAACCCTTGACCTCCTACACTCACTCAGAGCGCAAACTCTTCACGGGATTTGCCAGTGCTGCTTTTACCGCCTGGAAGCTTATGGTTGCCAATGCAATAATGATAGCAGCAAGTCCGCCGACGGCAAACAGCCACCAGCTAATGTTGATGCGGTAAACATAATCTTGCAGCCATTGGTGCATGTAGTACCAGGCAATGGGTGAGGCGATGGCAAAGGCAATGGCGATTAGGATGATAAATTCTTTCGAGAACAGGTAAACGATATTGCTGGTGCTGGCACCCAGCACTTTACGGATACCCACTTCTTTTACGCGCTGTACCGCCATAAATGAAGCCAGACCATACAAACCCAAACAACTCAGAAATATGGCGATGGCTGCAAAAATTTTATACAGCTGCGCTAACTGGTTTTCCTGCTTGTAAAAACTGGCAATTTTTTCATCCAGAAACTTGTAGTCGTAAACAAAATCAGGAAAGGTTTGACCGAAAACTTTCTTGATCGATTCCATGGTAGACGACATGTGTGTGGTTGCCAGTTTTATGCCCACCTGGTTATACATAGCTATGTCGGTTGTGATGAGCAATGGTGCCAGATCCTGGCGGAAAGACCGGTCGTGAAAATCTTTCAACACACCAACAACAGTTCCTTTAATCTGGTCGTGCCAGGTGGTCATAGGCTTATTCAATATATCTTCAGGATTTTTTAGCCCCAAGCTTTTCACCAGGGCTTCGTTCACTAAAAATTCCTTTGTAGTATCAGATGGCAGCAAATTTCTGCCGGCTATCAGCGGTAATTTATAAGTAGGCACATATCCGTCGTCGCCGAATTTGGTAATAACCTGGAAGTCTGTTTGCTTTACGGCATGGTTGTATTTGATGATACTCCACAGGTCAGTGCCGTTTTCAACCGGGGTGTTGGAGCTGTAGCTTACCGCCTGCACACCGTTTACAGACATGAGCTCTTTCTTTAAATAATCCAGCTTGCTTAGGCGGAGGCTATCTACCCGGAATGGAACATTGATGATGGCATCTTTATCGAAGCCCAGAGGCTGGTCCATAAAATAATTCATCTGTTTGACGATGATAAGCGTCCCGATAATGAGCGCCTGGGCAATAATGAACTGGAACACTACCAATCCCCGCCTTAATGAAATCCCCTGACTGTTTGATGTGAGCTTGCTCTTCAAGGCATTAACCGGGTTGAAGCGGGATAAAACAATAGAAGGGTAAAAGCCGGCGAGTGCGGTTACTACGACCGTCACTGCAAAAAGAAATAAAATAATTGCCGGATTGGTGAATATATTGAAAGACAGTGAAAGGTCTAAAAGGCGGCCCACAGAGGGTAATGCAAGCAGGGTGATACCAGCAGCAAGCACTACAGCGCTGATAACGATCAAAAAAGTTTCGACAATGAACTGTGCTTGCAATTGGGATTTATTACTTCCCAACACTTTCCGTACGCCAACTTCCTTTGCCCGGTTAACAGCCTGGGCAGTGGACAGGTTAATAAAGTTTACGCAGGCAATCAGCAGAATAAATGCCGCAATGAGCCACAGTACATTAAGCAGTTGATGACTGATGGTTTTGTTGCTGTAATCGCCAACCGCGGTGTCGTAATGTACCGCTTTTAATGGCTGTATAATATGACTATCGTTATTACCTGAGGATTCCACCGTTCGGAAGTAAGCTCTTAGTTGCTGATTAAAATTGTCGACAGGAGTGTTAGGAGGTAACAAAACATAGCAGCCAAAACCGGCTACGTTGCTATCCCAGTCGTGTGATTTTGCCAGGAAATCCCCAGTAAAACCTGTTCCGTAAGACACAACAGCTTTTAGCTGAAAATCGGTATTTGCAGGTATGGTAGCCAAAATCCCCGAAATTTTCAATACATCAACGCCATGTTCGAACATATAGCCGCCCATTTCCAGTTTAATGGTCAGGCCCATGGCGGTCTTCCAGTCCCCGAAGTATTTCTCAGCGGTCTCTTTGGTGAGCAATACGTTATTCGGATCTTTTAGGGATTCGTACGAACCGGCTATGAGTGGAAAATCGAATATCTTAAAGAATGCAGGCGAGGCATAAAATACTCCGTGCTGTTCTTTAAAATCTCTGTCTGTATTGCCGTTATTATTAACGATCAAAAGCTGATCATCGTGGCTGACAAAGATAGGCGCCACTTGTTCTATTTGCGGGAAGGTGGTTTTCAAGCCCACAGGCAATGGAAACGGGACGGCTTTTTTGTAAGAGATACTTCCTGTTTCGGACCGGATCTCGCTCAGCACCCTATAGATTCGGTCTTTTTTTGTGTGAAAATTATCGTAGCTGGTTTGAAGTTGTATAATGATAAAGATCACCATACAAATGGCAATACCGACAGCCAGGCCTGTAATGTTAATGGCGGCATAGCTTTTATTACGCATCAAATTGCGTCGCGCTATTTTGAAATAATTCTTGAACATATAATTACGGGTTAACTTCTCATTCGACCACTTAGGTGTGGTTTCATGATCCGAAATTATACCCGCAGGCTGGGCTTGACTGCCCAACTTATAAGATGGCTGCTCTTTTTTATATTCTACAGGGCTTTTCCCGGTCATTTGTTTAAATATGCGGTTAAAGCTACTTTGCGAGTTAAAGCCTGATTCATAGGCAATACCCAGTAGGGTGATATGATCATAAGCAGTATCCTGCATTTTCCGGGCCGCATCCTGAACACGGTATTCATTAATAAAATCATTAAAGCTTTTCTTGAGCACCGAATTGATAATGCGTGATAATTCATGGGTAGTGAGGCCAAGCTTTTCAGCAAGTGAAGACAGGCTCAGTTCGGGGTCCTGGTAATAGCGGTTTTCTTTAACTATCCTCTTTAACCAGATACCTTTTTGCTTGAGTTCGGCAGGTAGTAATGGTTTTAGAATCGGAAAAACATGACTTGTGCTCATTTCCAGCCTTAAATGTGACCTCGCTGCTATCCATATTAGCACGAACATCAAAACGAGATACAAGGGATAGTAAGCTTGTGCACCTAAGTGATAATAATATCCCGCAACCATAAATGGTATCCACAACAGCCAAAATGATCCGAAAACTGTCAGCAAGCGATGCAACCACCGTAGCTCATGCCGGTAACGGTCGCCATCGGTAAATTTTTGTTGCTGGTAAAAGCTTTCGATCAGTTTACGACATTGATATAGATAGATAACGACCGAGATAAATGCTAATAATTGTAATGCAGAATTCAATCGCTGAAAGATCAGCGTATCGTAAGTTGGTATGCCTGTTTTAATACTTTCGGCGATCTCCAATACTTGGGCATACAGTTCAAGCAACAAAGGACTGAAGTGAAGTAAATCCTTTCGCCGAAATTGATAGCCAGGCCGGGTGAGTTTAAGTACATAAAAGAAAAGGAGCGGACCAAGTGCCAGTGAAAACTGCATCGGCACCTGGCTCCAGAAAGGGATGTAGTCTGACAGCCGGATGTTAATGGCCAATATCCGGCCAATCCACAAGACAGCAACAGCCAATGCCATAGCCAAAAACCGGTTTGCTGATCGGTTTATTTTCTTCGTGAACCATAAAAGCAAGACAAAAGTCAACCCGATAAACACCGCGCCAAAAAACGCAGCGTCATAAAGAGTAATATGGAAAGTATATGTGTTCAAGTAAATAATGGCGCAATCGTTGTTCCAAATCTATAAAACGTTAATATATAAAATATTAATACACCAGTTTGAAATGCTGGTGTACCGAAACCGAACGAAGTAATGTCCGATTTTGAGATAGCTTCTTGATTCAAGCAAGTGCGGACTCTACCTTAATCAAGTCGAAATCTAAAGACTTTGTTATTTTAGAGCAAATATTACGAGCAGGAAACTTAATAAGCAGCATTATGAAACCGAAAATGATTTGGGCCAATGTAGCAGTAGATGATTTACAGCGGACAAGAAATTTTTATAGTCACTTAGGATTTAAATCGAATGACCCGCACCAATCCGCAGACCTGACCAGCTTTTTCTTTGGTGATAACAACCTGGTGATCCATTTCTTTAAAAGAAGTGTTTTGGAACCTAATATTAACAGGAAACTTAATAAGCAGCATTATGAAACCGAAAATGATTTGGGCCAACGTAGCAGTAGATGATTTACAACGGACAAGAAATTTTTATAGTCGCTTAGGATTTAAATCGAATGACCCACACCAATCCGCAGACCTAACCAGCTTTTTCTTTGGTGATAACAACCTGGTGATACATTTCTTTAAAAGAAGTGTTTTGGAACCTAATATTAAAGGACAGCTTACAGACACCAAAACCAGTAACGAGATCATTTTTACCTTATCTGCACAAAGCAAAGATGAGGTGGATAACTGGGCAAAAGAGATAGAAAGCGCAGGCGGCAGGCTTGTATCGCAGCCGGAAGAGTTTGGGAAAGGATACTACGGATTTGTATTTGCCGACCCCGATGGGCATAAGTTCAACGTTTTTTATATGTAGGTTAATAGCCTTCTTTCATTTTACAAATTATCACAACTCCTATTTGTTATGAGCCTATTTAAGCTTAATTTGGGTTAGTGAACATTTCGCTTGGCTTAGTCGATTTTATTATTCTTTTCCTTGCACTGCACGGCCTGGTATTGTCCATCGTATTGGCCTATCACTCCAAAAAGATCCGCAGCAACTTTTGGATAGCGATATTAATTTTTGTCATTGCTGAAATATCGCTCGTTAATGAGGCCCAGCAATCAGGTTACCTGGAGGCCCATAGCCGTATTATGCCCTTTATCCCCATATTAAGAATGGCAGTAGGGCCGTTGCTTTACTTTTATATCCGCAGCCTGGTCAGTAATCAAGTACGATTGGACAGAAAAGATTATTGGCATTTTTTTCCGCTGTTACTCGATATGCAATTCCTGGTCATAACCATTCTATATATTTCAGGTATTTTAGCCATTCCATCGGTACAACAATTTTATTTTAAGCCTGCTGTTCAAGGATTTCTTTTCCGAAGAAGTGCTATTGTGGACAACCTGCCGGTTCTGGCTTCTTTATCTATTTATTCCATCGTTTGCTTGCGGATGATACGTAATCAATTATCAGATACTAACCAATCTGCTTATAAACTGGCTGACCTGAAGCGGGCCAGGAATATTGTTTATATGATAATCGCCCAAACCGCAGGCTTGCTTGTAACTATCGTATTATATTCTTACACCTTGGTTTGGAGCTATTATATCATCTTTATACCTGCAACTATATTTATTTACTGGACCGGCATGGCTATCTATAAGCGTCAATCGAATATGACGGCGCAAGATGTTTTGGAATATGCCAAACCTTCAAAGGTCTATTTTACTGATGAAGAAGCAAGTTGTCATAAAAGCAAGCTGATCTGCCTGATGGAAACGGATAAGATATACCTCAACTCATCGCTTAAAATGGATATGCTGGCCGACAAGTTATCGCTAACCGAACGATCAATTTCCAATTTACTTAACCATCATATCGGCAAAAGCTTTAACGATTTTGTGAATGAATACCGTATTGATGAGGCTAAAAGAAAACTGGTTGACCCGTCATGCCGGCAATTTACCATAGCAGCTATCGGGCTGGATTGCGGTTTTAATTCCCTGGCTACCTTTCAGCGCTGTTTTAAACAATTCACAGGCTTAACGCCTGGACAATATCAGAAGCTTGCGCCAGACCCAAATACTACTCAAATCATGATTTGAGTAGGTGAAATTTAGCCGGGCATATTCTTTTGCTCAAAAAACATAAGAATTATGAAAAGACATTTAATCTTTAGCCTGCTTATCATCGCAGTATTCACAACAATTAAGGCTTCGGCCCGGTTTAAGCCTAACACAACTATTCACAAAACTCAGCAAGATTCACTGGTTGAATACACTGGAAAATATGAGCTCAGCCGCGATACAAGCCTATTTGTAGTGCTGAGAATAAAAGACAAGCATTTAGTGGCAACTCAGTCGTGGGATAACGTTGAAAAGTACCTAAATCATTTGAACGGTGACAATTTCATAATTGCAGGCTACGGCTGGTCGGTACAATTTGTACGGGGTGATGATAAAAAGGTCGCAAAAATAATAGTAAGCGCAAAAGACGTTTGGAACAAGGTTCGTAATTAAATCTTCAGCTATGAAACTTATAACCAGGGTTCTTTTAAGCTGCTTGTTATTCCTGGCCTTTAACATCAGCTACGCCCAGCGGTCCCATCCGCAGATATTATGGGACAATTACGGCGTACCGCATATTTACAGTAAAACTACTGCAGGTATGTATTATGCTTTGGGTTGGGCACAAATGCACAACGACGCCAACCTTTTGCTGCAACTATATGCGCAGGCACGAGGCGTATCAGCTCAATATTGGGGGAAACTATATCTGAACAATGATGAGATCGTTCAAACATTTAATCTTACTCCGCTGGCTCAAAAGGTCTATAACGAACAACATGCTGAATACCGGGCTTATCTGGATGCATTCGTAAAGGGCATTAACGATTACGCTAAGACACACCCGGAAAACATTGGCGAGTCATACAAGCAGGTACTTCCCGTAACCCCGCAAGATGTAATTGCCCACATGATAAATGTACTGAACTTAACATTTGTAGGTGGCGATCATATTTATAAGGCGCGAATGCAGGTAAGAGGTGCTGGATCAAATGCTATGGCAATAGCGGCCAGCCGTTCAGCATCAAAACATGCCATGCTGATGGCAAACCCGCATTTACCCTGGTATGGTCGGTTCACATTTTTTGAGGCACATTTAAATGGCCCCGGATTTAATGCTTATGGCGCTGCGCTTGCGGGCATGCCTATGCTGGCAATCGCCTTCAACAATAATCTTGGCTGGACACATACCAACAACGTCATCGACGCTGCCACAACTTATAAATTGAGCCTTAAAGACAACGGCTATTTATTGGATGGAACAGTAAAGCCTTTCAAAATCCGCACGGTAACACTGAAGATCAAACAGGATGACGGTTCTTTTAAAGAGGAACAATTGATTTGCCGGGATGCAGAGCAGGGGCCCGTGATCAGCGAAAAAGGCAATGATGCCTATGCTGTCCGGGTCGCCGGGCTTGGCAATCCATATTTGATTGAGCAGTACCACAAAATGGCAAAAGCATCTAACTTCAGGGAATTTGAAGCCGCAGAAAAAATGATGCAAATGCCCATGTTCAACGTAATTTATGCCGATAAAGCGGGAAATATCATGTACCTGGATGGAGGTAACTTCCCCAAAAGAAATGAAGGCGATTTTAACTTCTGGCATTATAACGTGGACGGTACCCAATCTAAATACATCTGGACAAAAATGCTCCCTTATGACAGCCTGCCCAAAGTATTCAACCCGCCTTCGGGATTTGTACAGAACTGTAATGATGTGCCCTGGACATGTACTTATCCCATGGTATTAAACCCAAAGAATTATCCCCGATACATCGCGCCTTATAAAACATGGCGAACGGTGGATATGCGTGAAGAGAGGGCCATTAATATGATCGGTGATAACCATTCCATTAGCTTTGAACAGTTTGTTGGCTACAAGCTAAACACCGGATTTGAAATGGCCGACAGATGCCTGTATGATCTGCTACAGGCCGCCGGACAATATCCTGATACACTGGTAAACAAAGCAGCGACGGTGTTGAGGGTATGGGACAGGCGTGCCGATACAGGCAGCAGGGGCGCAGTACTGTTTGTTCAGTGGTGTAATGATATGTTCAGCGGAGGACAGCCGGTATTTAAGAATCCTTACAATATCAATCATCCAGATACAACCCCCAATGGCTTATACGATCCCAAATACGCAGTGCAAAAGCTAAAACAAGCCGCTGCAGAAATGATGAGCATTCACGGTTCCCTTGGTATTCCATGGGGACAGGTTGCCCGCTTCAGACGTGGTAAATTTGATTATCCGGCTAATGGCGCTCCGCCAGACGTCGGTTCATTCCGGTCGATCAATTATTTTCGTGATAAGGATGGCAAATTTGTTGCCGATGGTGGCGATTCCTATGTTATGATTACCGAATTTGGCGATAAACCCAAAGCCAGGGTATTATTAAGTTATGGAAACGCATATCAGCCTGGTAACAAACATATGGGCGACCAGCTGAAGCTTTTATCCGAAAAGAAATTGCGCCCGGCTTTGCTTGATCGCGCTGATATTTTAAAAAACCTGGAAGAAAAGGAGGTGCTTGAGTATTAAAATGGTAAAGCAATCTCTCATACTATGTCACTCTAACTCTCAGTTCTCCCTTGCTTGCTCTATCGAAATGACGTAGATTTTTAAATTTAGATCAGGCTCACAGATTTAAATTTGGACAAATAGTCACGGCTTTGCTTTAAAGCGTCGTACGGATCAATGGCTGATTTATCCAATTCTATTACCATCCACTGAACGTTTTCCGAACAGGCATTTACTATGGCCGGTATGTCTAATGTGCCTTGCCCTACAGGTGTCATCGGATCGGGTTCATCCTTGATCAGCTTTTCATTAAAAACGGCTGGTCCGTCTTTAATATGAATGAAGCGTATCCTTTTCTTCAATTTTCTGAGAATGTTAGCGGGGTCCTGGCCTGCCACCTTTACCCAATAAACATCTGTTTCAAAAAAGATATCGTCATCCAATTCTTCATTCAAAACTTCATAAACCAATTTACCGCCAATATGATTCCGGTATTCCCACCAATGGTTGTGCAAGCCAAAGCGCAAGCCGTGATCCTTAGCCAGCTTATTACTCTCTTTGTATATGTTTACTAACTCTTTAGTGCCTTCTAATGAACTGTAACGTTTGTCTTCGGGCCAACCGTGCCAGATAAGATTTTCGCAGCCATAAGCTTTAGCTGTATTAACCAGCTCATTGATATTATCCTGGGTTGGCTTATCCACATGGCACGATGTTACGTTCAAACCTAATTCCTTCAGCGTATTTGCGGCAGTTTCAACACTGATACCTTTTGGCCAGAAAGCCGTTTCAACGTTCTTAAATCCAAGGTCGGCAAGACGCTTCAAACTTCCCTTGAGATCTTTATCAATTGCTTCCCGAATAGTGTAAAGCTGAACAGCCAAGCGATGGGTGCCTGCTTCCGCGAGCGGCTTCAAGAAATCAGGCATTGCTGTAGCCATTAAGCCCACACCTGCCATCTGTATAAATTCTCTCCGATTTGTCATGATATGATCTGGTTTCTAATCAATAACTCGCCTTAACGAATATACATTTAATCTGCTGACAATTGGACCAGGTTAAATCAAATTGGTACTTAAATCACAAGTCTTTAGTTGAAAATCTAAAGACTTTTTTATTTTTATTAGGTCAATTAAAACCGCCCAAGCCAATGAGATCAAATTTCAACCGTTTACCTGCACAGGTATGCCTATGCACTATCGCATTGCTAACATTAGTCTTTGCCAAAAAGCGGGCACATGCGCAAGACCCTAATCAACAGCCACGACCGCGCATTGTCATTACCTGCGACCCCGAACTGGATGATAACAATTCGCTTATCCGATTCCTGCTTTACAGCAGCGATGTGCAGGTTGAGGGCCTCATTTACGCCAGCAGCGGGTTCCATTGGAAAGGTGATGGCAAGGGCACCAAGTGGTATGTTCCCGGCAGGGAATATTCGCGTTTTGGGTTGAATTTATGCCCGTGTGAGTCGTGGCGGTGGGCAAAGGACGAACGCTTTATTCATAATGCTGTAGAAGCCTACGCCAAAGCTTACCTTAACCTGAAAGTACATGATCCTAATTATCCAACACCTGATGAGTTGAGATCAAAGATCCGCTATGGGAATATTGAATTTGATGGCGATATTTCCAAAGATTCTCCGGGGTCAGATCTCATTAAGTCTTTAATGCTCGACAATAAACCCGGTCCGCTTTATATTACTGCCTGGGGCGGGGAAAGCACTATTGCCCGGGCGCTGAAATCTATCCAGCAGCAGTATGAATATACCACGGAATGGGAGCAGATCAAAAAGAAGATATCCCGTAAGGTGATCCTGCTTCCATCCGGCGACCAGGATGATACTTATGCCGATTATATTAAACCTAATTGGCCGGATATTGAATACAGGCAATTCAAAGATGGGCCTAATTTTGGCTATGCCGCACAATTACGGGCAAGAAAGGAAGATTCGATCTATATGACAGCATCATGGACGAAGCAAAACGTATCAGCCCGAGGGCCATTGGGCGCTTTGTATCGTGTTTGGGGTGATGGTAAACAAATGGTAAAAGGCGATAAGCTGGACTTTTTTGGTATAGCAGGCCATACCACTGAGGAATTGAGGAAAATGGGATATATTGTTTGGATGCCTGTACAGGAAAAGGGTTCGTGGATAGGAGAAGGCGATACACCTACCTTTATGGATATGCTTGGCAATGGCCTGCGGGCTTATGAACAAGGTTCATATGGTGGCTGGGGCGGTCGTGAAATTGTTGAACAGAGTAACAAGAATATCTTCTTCCAAACCGGTGATACCTCACAAAAAGCAATGGCAACTACGCTTAGTTCCATGAACAACCAGCT
Organism: Mucilaginibacter sp.; assembly: GCA_051960695.1. GTDB lineage: Bacteria > Bacteroidota > Bacteroidia > Sphingobacteriales > Sphingobacteriaceae > Mucilaginibacter. The sequence goes on from JBQCEA010000335.1 coordinate 17,696, forward strand.
CAAGAAAGAAACGGATGCTTACCCGGATTTCTTCCCGGCAGCGCAGCATGATTTTGCAGCACGGCTCAAATGGTCGGTAACGCCCAAGTATGCCAATGCTAACCATGAACCTATAGTTAAAATAGAGGGGCCTTTAAATATCATGGCCTCTGCCGGAGAAAAGATACGCCTTAACGGAGCGGTTTCTGACCCGGATAAAAATTCAGTTTCAGTTAAATGGTGGCAGTTCCGGGTAGGCACTTATCCTAATAAGGTTAATATCTCAAACCCAGATGCAATGCAAACACAGGTTGAGATCCCTAAAGATGCCGTGTCGGGCCAAACCATTCACGTCATCCTTGAAGCGACAGACAATGGTTCACCGTCGCTTACCCGGTATCAGCGGGTAATTATTACTGTGAGATAGAGGCTATAGACTAATTATTCTGCTTTCTTAAGTACCAGCCTATGCTGGCTTCGGTATTCGTTCGGTGAACAGTTGAAGATCTTTTTGAATTCGCGGAAGAAGTAGGTCTTATTGTTAAAGCCCGTCTGGTAGAATATCTCAGACACGGTCATATCCGAATGCTTTAACAGGAACGATGCTTTGTTCAGCCTGATATGGCGGATCAGCTCGGTAGGCGTCATATCCGAGAACGTCTTTATCTTCCGGTATAGCTGCATCCGGCTCATGTTCATGGCGTCTTCCAAAAATGAGCCGTCTATGTCTTCGTCCAGGTTATCTTCGATAATTTTGGTGATTTTTTCAATGAAAGACCTGTCCTGTTCCTGAAGAGAATTAT
>JBQCEA010000336.1:0-12952 GCA_051960695.1 Mucilaginibacter sp.
CAGGTTGCAGGGTATAAAACCGGGCTTTATACTTCACCTCACTTACGCGATTTCAGGGAACGTATCCGAATCAACGGTGAAATGATAAGCGAGCAGGATGTAATTGATTTCGTAAAACAGCATCGCCATGACTTCGAGGATATAAAACCTTCGTTCTTTGAAACAACGGTAGCTATGGCCTTTGATGCGTTTGCGAAAGCAAAAGTTGACATTGCCGTCATTGAGGTGGGCTTGGGCGGACGGCTGGACTCGACCAATGTTATTACCCCGTTGTTATCCGTTATTACCAACATTGGCTGGGACCATACCAATATGCTGGGCAATACCCTGCCCTTGATAGCAGGTGAAAAGGCAGGCATTATTAAACCCGGCATACCCGTAATCATAGGCGAATACCAGCCTGAAGTGGCTGATGTCTTTCTAAACAAAGCTAAAGAACAACATGCGCCGATCTCGTTTGCTTCGGATGAGTGGGTTGATTTAACGTCGGAGGCAGAGAAGCAAAAATCAGAGGCTGTACAGGACTACTTGAATATTAGCATTTCAAAAAAGGGCTCACCACTTAAAACTCATAACTTAAGACTTGACTTACCAGGCACTTATCAGCTCAAGAACGTAAAAACGGTATTGACCGCAGTTGACGAACTACGTCGTCAGAGGTATTCCATTACTGACGAGCACATCGCAACAGCATTACAACAAGTTAAAAGACTTACTGGCTTACATGGTCGCTGGGAGGTATTAAGTCATAGCCCGCTTACAGTTTGCGATACCGGTCATAACCCGGAAGGCATTACAGAGGTTCTGCAGAATATTAAGAAAGTAACCTATCATCATTTACATTTTGTAATGGGTGTAGTGAACGATAAAGATATTAGTAAAATACTGGCGATGCTGCCAAAAGATGCTACTTATTATTTTAGTAAACCCAATATACCCCGTGGCTTAGAGGCTGAAATCCTGAAACAACAGGCAGAAATTTTTGCCCTGCATGGGAACACCTACTCATCTATTAAAGCCGCATTACAGGCTGCACAGAATAATGCTGCGCAAAACGACCTGGTATTTGTTGGAGGAAGTACTTTTGTGGTGGCGGAAGTAATATAATCTTTCTTACTTCAACTCATTTAACACACGAAACATCTTTTCTTTAACCGCTCTTGAAGACCCATTATAATTATTGACCATAATTGAAAAGCAAAGCTGCCGCCCATCGTGATTTTGAAAACCTGCATAGGTTAAAACATTCAGTATACTGCCGCTTTTCATCTTCATATTATTATAAACCGGCAAGCTTTCGTAAAAATCCGGGAACCAATCAGCAGATCTGGCCGACCGCAATATGGCAGCCAGTGTACGTGTAGTAACCCTTGTGCCTGGTGAAAGTCCGCTGCCGTCAACAATATTGAGCGAACGAGGATCAATGCCCCTCGCTTTCCAAAAATCTTGTACAGCCTCAACGCCGTTATCAGTGGTTGGTGTTTTGCCCAATTTCCAGGCGATGGTCTTTAATAATTGTTCGGCATAAAGATTAATACTCCGCTGGTTGAGCCAGTAAACGATCTTGCTTAAGGTGGGTGATAAGATCGTAGTTAAATTCTGACTAATCTGCGGCACCTGCTGACCTTTACTGGTTAAAGTATTTGTAGACTCAGGTTCTCCGCTAACCATTATACCCAAACGCTTTAAGGTATCGGTCAACCGGAAAGCTGCATCAAAAGCAGGGTCAGGCACAGAAACAGATATACTCTTTTTGGCTTGATCTTCCGCGTAAGTACCTCGAAGGTACACTAATTGTTTATCACCTAAGGGCAGATAAGCATAAGCGTCATCCCCTGTGCCTGCCGGCGAATTAAGTAATTCGCTTTTAAAAGTGAGATACGGCATAGCCGGAACTGTACGCAAAATACTTATCGGGCTATCAACCGGTCCAGTCCTTAATTTAATATCGAATTGATTTTCGCGCCAAACCAGGCCGGATGTACCTGCGCCATAATAGTTACCCAGGTCCATCCATATCCATCCGTTGGGTATAGATTGACTGCCGAAAATAGAATCGTCGCCAACGATGCTGCCATTGATCTTTTTAATGCCTGCCTGCCGTAAAGCAGTCACCATCCGGTTTAAGATATCATTTTCTTTATGGCCTTCATAACGCCAGCTTCCAAGTGTCGGATCACCGCTGCCTTTAATGATCACATCGCCGTTTAATGTACCGGCAGAGTCAATAGTACCAGTATAGCCAAATTGGGTTTGATACTGAAAATCTTTACCCAAAACATTGAAAGCAGTTATGGAAGTGATGGTCTTCAAGGTCGAGGCTGTCGCCAAACCCATATCCGGATTAGCAGCAAAAACAGTTTCTCCTGTTTTAACATCCAGTACCGTTAACGAAACAGACGCATATTTACACTGACTGTCCCGTTGCAAATGTTCAAAAGCTACACGAAGTTTTGATTGCAGTGTTTGCGCATTTGTTAATTCACCAAGAAATAAAAAACTAATTAGTAGTAGTGGCCGAATTCTCATTCTTTAAATTCCTTTTTGCAATAAAATAAATCGGGATGCCCAGTAAAACTATCCCCAATCCATACCATGTGTATGGTTCAACATAAATAACCAGCAAAATGCAAAAAGCAATTCCCATCAAAATATAGATAGCCGGTAAAATAGGATATCCGAATGCCTTGTATGGTCTTTCTGCATCAGGCCTTGTTATTCTTAACTTATAAATGCCCAAAATTGTTAGCACATAAAAAACAACTACTACAAAAGAGATCATCGTGAGCAGGTCGCCGTATTTACCGCTGAGGCAAAGTATAGAAGCTACCAAAGCCTGAATCCACAAACCAAACCCCGGTACAGCGTATTTGTTTAAGGTGCCTGTTCTCTTAAAGAATAAACCATCTTTTGCCATAGTATAATAAACTCTCGCACCGGATAAGATAAGCCCGTTATTGCAGCCAAAAGTTGATATCATGATCATTAAGGCAATAACAACAGTCCCGGCATTGCCGAATATGACATGCGATGCAGTAACTGCCACCCTATCCTTTTCCGCAGTAGCTATCTCATGCAACGGCAATACGGCAGTATACATAAAATTGGCTGATACATAGATCAGCGTTACGATCATCGTTCCTAGAAATAAACTCAGTCCAACATTACGTTTGGGATTTTTCATTTCCCCGGCAATAAAGGTCACGCTGTTCCAGGCGTCGCTGCTGAAGATGGAACCAACCATGGAAGCTGCAATAGCACCGAATGCTGCTGCGGTAGTGTATTGCGCAAAACTGCCATCCATATTTAGCTTGTGCAATGTCCAGGCGTTGCTGCTCCAGTTCATGTGCCATACATCGCTTTTCAGGGCAATTAAACCGAAAACTACCAGTCCAAATAAACTGAGCAGTTTAGTCAAAGTGAAAACAGTCTGAATGATCTTGCCGCTTTTTACACCTTTTGTATTGATAAAAGTAAGCAGAACTATAATGCCAATGGATACGATCTGTGCTGCACTGATCTTTAATGATCCTAACTGAAATAAGATGTTATCCTCGCTTACTGCAGGTATTAGGTAGGCAGTAAATTTGGAAAACGCCACTCCTACTGCTGCAATAGTACCGGTTTGGATCACGGCGAAAAAACTCCAGCCGTAAAGAAAGCCGGTTAGCTTGTTGTAAGCTTCTTTGAGGTAAACGTATTGGCCGCCTGCTTTGGGGAACATACCGCTTAATTCGCCATAGCTTAGTGCTGCGGTGAGTGTCATAAAACCAGTTAGCAGCCAAACTACAATAAGCCAGCCTGCGGAACCGACATTTCTGGTTATGTCTGCACTTACGATAAATATACCCGAACCGATCATGGAACCGGCTACCAGCATGGTGCCATCCAGTAAACCCAGTTCGTGCTTTAGGTTAGGTTGTTTTGAGTCTTCAGTCATTAATTGGAGAAAGTTTAAAGTCCTAAGCTATTTAAAAATTTATAATTGCACGATATGTCACAAATAAATTAAATTGTTATTTTCGCCATGAGTCGCTTTTATTTGATCGCACTTAAACACAATCATTTATAAACCAAAACTTTTATATGGATTTTTTGTACAACAACTTAATTTACCTTATTCCGGCCATGGGTATAGTGGGCATCCTGTTTATGCTTGGCAAATCGGCGTGGGTTACTAAACAGGAAGCAGGCGACGCTGCCATGACTGAACTTTCCGGCCACATTGCAGATGGAGCAATGGCCTTTCTGAAAGCCGAATGGAAAATTCTGAGCTACTTCGTTATTATCGCAGCAATATTGCTGGCTTATTCAGGTACCACTGTACCAAATTCAAGCCCGGTTATTGCTATTTCATTTATTACCGGTGCATTCTTATCTGCTTTTGCCGGTTTTATCGGTATGCGTATTGCCACCAAAGCCAACGTGCGTACTACACAAGCAGCCCGTACCAGCTTAGCTAAAGCATTGGGTGTATCGTTTACGGGCGGTACCGTAATGGGGCTCGGTGTTGCAGGTTTAGCTGTTATCGGTTTAGGCTCGTTATTTATCGTATTCTATACTGTATATGTTAAAAATACAGGCGGTGATGTAAACGGTGATGCTATGGCTAAAGCGCTTGAAGTTCTTGCCGGGTTTTCATTAGGCGCCGAATCTATCGCACTGTTTGCCCGTGTTGGCGGTGGTATTTATACCAAGGCTGCCGACGTAGGCGCCGACCTGGTAGGCAAGGTTGAAGCCGGCATCCCTGAGGATGATGTACGTAACCCTGCAACTATTGCCGATAACGTAGGTGATAACGTGGGCGACGTTGCGGGTATGGGTGCCGACTTATTCGGTTCTTATGTAGCAACTATGCTGGCAACGATGGTATTAGGCCGTGAGGTTCAGTCTCACGATAACTTTGGCGGTATTGCACCCGTATTGCTGCCAATGGTTATTGCAGGATTAGGTTTGATCTTCTCTATCGTAGGCGCTGCCTTTGTTCGCATCAAGAGTGAAACTGATAGCGTACAAAAAGCGCTTAATATAGGTAACTGGATGTCGATCATTCTTACTGCTATCGCTACTTATTTTGTAGTACAGTGGATGCTGCCGGAAGGTGATTTTCACATGTCGCGCGACCTGGCAAACGGCGTATTAAAAGAAGGTTCTACTTTCACAAGGAACGGTGTATTTGCGGCCATAGTTGTTGGTTTGATCGTAGGTACTTTGATGTCAATGATCACCGAATATTATACCGCAATGGGTAAACGCCCTGTATTGGGTATCATTCAGCAATCATCAACAGGTCACGCTACCAACATCATCGGCGGTTTGGCAGTAGGTATGGAATCAACCGTATTGCCTATTTTGGTACTTGCTGCCGGTATCTATGGCGCACACTATTTTGCAGGTTTATACGGCGTTTCTATCGCTGCTGCAGGTATGATGGCTACCACTGCAATGCAATTATCTATTGATGCTTTCGGCCCGATCGCTGATAACGCCGGCGGTATCGCTGAAATGAGCCGCTTACCTGAAGAAGTTCGTCACCGTACCGACAATCTTGACGCTGTAGGTAACACTACTGCTGCAACCGGTAAAGGTTTTGCTATTGCTTCTGCCGCATTAACCTCTTTGGCATTGTTTGCTGCCTTTGTAGGTGTTGCAGGTATTAACCACATCGATATTTATCATGCCAATGTTTTGGCAGGCCTGTTCGTAGGCGGCATGATACCGTTCATCTTCTCATCGCTGGCTATTTCGGCTGTAGGCCGTGCAGCCATGGCAATGGTGCAGGAAGTTCGCCGCCAGTTCCGCGAAATACCGGGCATTATGGAATACAAAGCCAAACCTGAGTACGAAAAGTGTGTAGCCATATCAACCAAAGCATCTATCCGTGAAATGGTAGCCCCTGGTTTAGTAGCGCTGATTACCCCGGTTATCGTAGGTTTTGTTTTCGGTCCTGAAGTTTTAGGCGGATTGTTAGCCGGTGTAACCGTATCAGGCGTATTGATGGGTATCTTCCAGAGCAACGCAGGCGGTGCATGGGATAACGCTAAAAAATCATTTGAAAAAGGCGTTGAGATCAATGGTGAAATGCACTATAAGAAATCAGATCCGCATAAAGCATCTGTAACCGGTGACACTGTGGGCGATCCGTTTAAAGACACCTCTGGCCCGTCAATGAATATTTTGATCAAGTTGATGTCCATCGTTTCATTGGTTATCGCACCCCACCTGAACCATAAAATGGCTGAGAAAGGTATTTCACATTTCGACCATCAACCAATTAAAAAAGAGATCGTAATGCAGTCGAAGACGATTCAAGCTATCAAAGTCGACAAGAAAGGATAACCCGATCTGTACTGATATAAAGAAAAAGGCCTCAGGTGAGGCCTTTTTCTTTATATGCGGTTATCCCCTTGTTAATAGTTGTTACTTTAAGATTTAAATAAATTTAATTACGTTTGAAAAAAACTGTTTTATCTCAATAAAAACACACTGATCTTATAATGAGTTTATTCGTAAAAAAATCGATTTCGCAGTTAGTCGCCTCAGCGCAAGAGGGTGAGCATACGCTTAAGCGGAGCCTTGGAGTTGGCAGCCTGATCGCTTTGGGAATTGGAGCAATTATTGGCGCCGGCTTGTTTGTGCGAACCGCAGCCGCTGCCGGAGAACATGCGGGGGCAGCCGTAACCATTTCATTTATTGTTGCAGCAATAGGCTGTGCTTTCGCGGGCTTGTGTTATGCCGAATTCGCATCTATTATTCCCATTGCCGGCAGTGCGTATACTTACGCTTATGCAACTATGGGCGAAATAGTGGCCTGGATCATCGGCTGGGCGTTGATACTGGAATATGCATTAGGCGCTGCCACGGTATCCATCAGTTGGAGCGAATATGCAAACAATTTACTCGGCCATCGAATACCCTTTGAATGGTGCCATTCTCCATTGCAGCATACTGCAGCAATAAACGGGGTAGTCCACTATGGTATTATAAATGTACCCGCATTGGTTATTCTATTACTATTATCACTGTTGTTAATAAAAGGAACCCAGGAATCAGCTTTGGTTAATGCCATAATTGTAACAATTAAAGTTGCTATCGTTGTGGTATTTATTGCTGTTGGCTGGCATTTTGTAAAGGCAGCAAACCATACTCCTTATCTTATTCCGGACAATGCGCCTCCAGTTAAGCAGATGGATGGTACATGGTATTCTTATCTCCCTTTTTTCAATCATGGCTGGGGTGGAATCATTTCAGGAGCAGGTGTGGTATTTTTTGCTTTTATCGGGTTTGATGCGGTATCAACAGCAGCTCAGGAGGCTAAAAACCCAAAGAAAGACATGCCAATGGGCATTTTGGGATCTCTGCTCATTTGCACAATACTGTACATCTTGTTCTCTTGGGTATTAACTGGTGTCGCCCCTTTTAGAGACTTTATGAAAGCTGGTCAGGAAGCATCGGTTGCTTATGCTATCAGCACTTATATGACGGGTTATGGATGGCTGGCCACTTTGGTTACCATAGCTATTCTTCTCGGTTTTTCATCGGTGATCCTGGTGATGTTGCTGGGGCAGTCGAGGGTGTTCTATACCATGTCGACAGACGGTTTGCTGCCAAAAATATTTTGCGATCTGCACCCCAAATTTCGCACGCCATATAAGAGCAATATCATACTCTTTGTATTTGTAGGCTTATTTGCTGCCTTCCTGCCTGAAAGCGTTGCCGGCGACCTTACCTCGGTAGGTACTCTGTTTGCATTCGTGCTGGTATGTATCGGCGTTATTATTCTCCGGAAAAAAGATCCAAACCTGCCAAGGCCGTTCAAAACGCCTTTAGTACCTCTTGTTCCAATACTGGGTATTGTTGTTTGTTCGGCCATGATAGTAGGCTTGCCACGCAACACCCAATTGAGCGCCCTTGCCTGGATGATCATAGGTTTATTGATCTATTTTAGTTACAGCCGCAAAAACAGCAAACTCGGTACTACCGCAGGCGCACTGCCTACCGCAGCCGACTTTGAAAAGCAAAAGTAATAACGCCAACATATCGCGTCTTTTATAAAATACACAGCCCCACAAATGTGGGGCTGTTTTCGTTAGGGTTGTTTATATAGATAAATTAGATCTCGAATTTGATAGTTGTTACCGCACCCGATCCCTTGCCCGGGCTGCTGATGTCAAAAGTACCTGCATGGCTTTCTACTATAGAACGGCAGTTATATAAACCCAAGCCTGTACCGCTTCTCTTAGTAGTAAAACCCCGTTGGAAAAGCCTTTCTCCCGTCTCTTCATCAAAGCCCTGACCATTATCCACTATTTTTAGCGCGATCTGTTTATCTTTTGAGTCCATTGATACAGATATTTGCTTGTTTGGGCTTTCCATATCAAATGCTTCAACACTGTTTTTCATCACATTCAGAATAACCTGCATCAGCTTGGTATGGTCGCCCTTGATAATGTAGCTTCCGGGCTTAATACTGAAGCTCAGCTTAACGCCCTTCTTCTCCATAGATGCCAGCAGCATTGAACGGCAGTTATCCAATATATCGACAATATTTACCGGTCTGCGCTCATGCGATGAACCATGGCTGCGAACCAACTGGCGCTGGATATTCAATATCTCCTGTATATGCGATACAATATGCAGTAACTCGCTAACTGATGTACCAATTTCCTGCTGGTGCTCACTTTGCGCCTTGATCAAATTTGCAGTTATTGATAATAAAGCGTTTGCCTTATCATTACCGATTGCGCTTCCGATCGCGGTTTTTTGACTGTTTAGAAAAACATTCAGGTTTTTAAGCGAATCAAGGTTATTGGTTTCGCAGGCGCGGTTTATCCGGGTCAGATAAGAACCGATACCCACCAGTGCATTGCCAATATCGTGTAATACTTCCGATGCTATCTCAAATTTTCCTTGTGCTATCGCTTTCTCCAGTTCCTGTTCCTTTTGCTGGATAAGCTGTTCATTCAAGGCTTGTAATTCCTCTGATTGTGCTTCGAGTTCCTTATTTAGCTTTCTTAGCGCTTCGTCAGATCGTTTTCTTTCAGTAATATCATGACCGATACCCAATATCCGGTTTATCTTTCCGTGCTCATCGTATACAGGCACTTTAGACGTAGAAAGCCAGCGATCCTTGCCTTGAGAATCATAAAAAAATTCCTCTTTATCCAATATTGCCTTTCCCGTTGTCAATACTTCCATATCGTGTCCATAGCCACGCTCACCTATTTCTCCTGGGAATAATTCAAGATCTGTCTTTCCTGTAACCTCAGCCTCTGAGACAGCGCCGATAGTTACCAGGTCGGCATTGTTAGCTATGATTTTGCGGCCCGCAGCATCCTTTACATAAATGGTATCGGGTAAATTATCTATCAGCGTACGCAGCAGTATTCTTTCACGTTGTATCTCTTCTTCTGCCTGCTTTTGCTGCGTTATATCAACATGCGTACCAATAAGGCTCGATACGGTTCCGGTAGTTTTATCTTTCAGTGCAGCACCTCTTGAACATATCCAGATCCAGTTACCGCTGGCATGCTGCATCCTGAAGAAACATTCGAACATCCCAACAGGATTAACGAGATAATCAAAAAAATAACTTTCGGTTCGCGCCAGATCGTCCGGGTGGATAAGTTCCTTCCATGCTTTGTCCATGTTTTTGCTTTTGGACGAGATAAAATCATTGATATCCCTCCCTAACATGGAAAAATACACATTGTTACAATCCAGCAAATTCTCTTTAGGGAAATATTCCCATGCACCTGTATTTGACGAAGCAAGTAATGCCCTGTATTTTTTGGCTACCTCTTTCAACTCATCAAGCTCAAACCGGCTCTCGTCGGTTTCGCGCATTTCACTCTTTAAAACAAAATCCATTTTCGTTATTGCAGTGGAAGAGTGATGGTAAACACAGCTCCTTTGTTGTTATTCACAGATATTTTACCACCATGGGCAGCAACGTATTGCTTTACAATAGCCAAACCGAGGCCTGTACCATTAGATTTGTTTTTAGTTACAAAGGGATCGAAAAGCGTTCCCAAAATATCCTGCGGTACACCCGGACCGTTATCACAAACAGCCAGCATCAGGTTTTTATCTTCAACCCATCCTGAGATATGGATAAAAGGACGTTCGGTCTTGTCGGCAAATAATGCATCTGCCGCATTGTTAACAAGGTTACTGATAACCCTGCGTAATTTACTTTCATCACCAGGAACTATTAAGCCATCGGGCATGTACGCCTGTATAGAGATGCAGCCTTGCCCTTCGCGGCATTTTGCCTGGTCAATGGCCTCCAATGTTATCTTATTGAGATCTACAGGTTTCTTCTGTACGGGTATTTCTTTTATAAAATCGAGGAAATCTTCAAATATATCTGATGCCTGTTCAGCCGATTGGTCGATCATATCGATCAATTCATTTTCAGCACCTTCCTCACGCATCATATCGGTCATGAACCGGATATTTTTGATCGGCGTACGAAGATCGTGCATCACCATACCGATCACCTGCCCTACTGCCGACAACTTTTCTTTTTGCAGCAGCTTTTCATTCAGTTCAGCATTGCGTATGGCCTGCGCTGCATTTTGCACAAACAGCTTCAGCAGATACATTTTCTCTGTTTTCAGCTTTTCAACTTTTTGCAGAACAGCGAAAACGTAATAATTATCCATACGGGCAAGCATCAGTTCATCCATCTGGATAACTTCATCCTTCCCGATATTAGCCGACTTTACTCTTGCAGTAAGCTCATCAAGGTTAATGCGTTCTTCAATGGCGCCAATTGAAATGATCTTCTCATAACGCATGTCCTTATCCAGTTTGCCGATCAATGCCATATTGGTATCAAGTGAGCCAGCAAGCTGCTCCAATATATTTTTCAGTAATGAATTAAGCTGGTTCTTATTCAAGCCAATAGAGGCTATCGATTCGATCAACTTTTCAAGATTGCGTAGTTTATTATAATCGGTACAGGCTTTTGTTGCCAGTTGAATGATCTCTTCAGGAGCGTATGGTTTGCAATGATAGCCCACATTCTGACCAGCCTGATCAACAATTTCATCAATTGTACGGTCGCTATATGCAGTAATGAAGATTATTTCTGCCTTGGCATCCACCTTCCTTATCTCTATGGCAGTTTCCAGGCCGCTCCAGCCGGGCATGCGCATATCCAGGAAAATTACTGCATAAGGAGTACCGTTATCAACGGCCTTTTTAACCTTCTTTAACCCTTCCATGCCGTTGGATGCCTTATCCACGGTAAACACCGGAATACTTGGCGTACGGGTAAGCAATAAGGGTTTTGCGTTGCCAAATAATACATCAAAGGCACTGTCTATTTCTTCCTGCTCTTCAGATTGGCCACGTGGTATCAGGATGTCCTCAATATTGTCCCTTACCATTTCTTCATCATCAATTACCAGAACTGATGTGTTTACTTCATTCATGTTGTTGCGTACAATTGGTTTACTATCAATGGCTTTTACGCGAATACTTATATTAGGTTATAGTTAAATATTAAAAAAATGAAAAAATATTATATTGAGTATATATGAATTCTAACATTACTCTATTGAATGTTATAACAAATATTATTTATGTCAAAGTAACAAGTATTAAATATTATATTATTCATAATACAATAATAAATCATAAGGTAATATTGATTATACGCTCTATTTTTATCATTTGCGATATATTTAATAGCTTTGTTATACCCAGTAACTGAACTTAAAACCATTATACCTATGGGCGCTTTTAATTTAAAAGAGATCATATCGGTAACCATGATCCTGTTCGCCATTATTGATATTTTAGGCGCCATACCGGTTATTATTGAAATGCGGCAACGGGCGGGACATATCCAGTCAGAAAAAGCTTCAGTTGCTGTTTTGATATTGATGATTGGTTTTCTTTATGCAGGTAAAGGCCTTTTGGATATTATCGGCCTTGATATACCGTCCTTTGCGATAGCAGGTTCATTTGTAATATTCTTTATCGCAATGGAAATGATATTGGGTATTAAATTCTTTAAGGAGGAAATGCCTGAAACAGTATCTATTGTACCCCTTGCCTTTCCGCTTATTGCCGGGGCCGGCACCATGACCACCCTGCTTTCGCTTAAATCGCAATATCAAACACAGAATATTGTTGTTGGGATCGTATTAAATACGCTGTTTGTTTACCTGGTACTGAAAAATGTAAAATGGCTGGAACACCTGCTGGGCAAAACCGGACTTAATATTTTGCGCAAAGCTTTCGGTGTAATATTGCTGGCTATAGCGATAAAGCTTTTCAGAAGTAATACACATTTGTAAATGATTGTTATATTGGTGGATAGTTCTGTTAACTCAGTAATACCTATTCCTGAACACAATGTATCTAATAATATTTGTCCTGCCATTTTTTATACCCCTTATTTGCGGCGCATTCTTGCATCAAAAGCTGTTAAAATCAGGCAATGCTTATCCAAAATTATGTAGTATAACGCTCTTCGTAGCTTGCTTCATCGTGACGTTTTTTATAACCTACTACATTTACGCGATTAACGGAGACATACAGTGTTAGTTGTTCCATTCGCCCTTGCAGGTGTTATCACCTGCAAGCCTTAATCCACATTTGTTGTTGGAGATAACTCCAACAACGGCTTAAAACTCTTCGTTTCATTCAGAATGACAGCGCTTTTATACAAAATGAGTATCTTTATATAAATTCATCCGTGTGGAAGCGATACTATTTCTACTGATAACAGTTTTAGGCGCAGCAATGGCGGTGGCCGCTGGGACTTATTACCTCTCACATAACGCGCTGGTAAAGGCACATGTTATCGATCCGGAATTCATCAGCTTGCTATTATCACTGTGCAGCTTTGGGATAGTTATTTCAGTGATCTATTTTACTGTTTTGGATAATATTATCAGTAAGTGGTAGTTAGCGAACCAATCGCGCAACAAACATG
>JBQCEA010000337.1:0-7650 GCA_051960695.1 Mucilaginibacter sp.
GATCTATTTCGCCTGTACTAGGATTCACAAATACCAAACCTGCAGGTGTTGCGCTAAATGTTCCGGGGCTTGCTCCTGCTGCAAACACCGGCAGCTGGTTGGGGGCATTTTGACAGAATGGCCCTGAGTACGAAAATTGTGAACTGAATGTCGATGTGATATTAATACCGGCAACTGAAGTAACCGGGCATGGGCCATTCCCTGCAAATGAAACGGTGTATGCCCCCGGCGTACTTGCGGCAATATTGATCTCGCCGGTAGTTGTGCTTACAAAAACAAGGCCCGCCGGTGTGGCGCTAAACGTTCCGCCGGCAGGATTATTGATCGTTGGTATTTGATTACCTGATGAAATGCAGTATGTGCCTGATGAGTAGAAAAATTGCGGATTTGGTATGCCATTAACCGTAACGGTTACCGGCGTGCGTGAACTGGGGCATGTACCGCTTATATTTTCTACATAATAAGTTGTAGTCGCGTTTAAGACCGGTGTAGTATAGTTACTCCCTGTTGCTAATAAAATTCCGCCGGTGGCTGCATCATACCATTGCACAGTGCCGCTGGCTGTTGCCGTCAGGCTTACTGATGAGCCCGGACATACAGTAGTGCCATTAGCCACAGGTGCAGCCGGTGGTGGATTGACGGTTACAGTTACAGGGGTCCTGGCACTGGCACAACCGTTTGAAGAAGTGGTTTGTACATAATAAGTTGTAGTGGTGGTAAGGGCGGGGGTAACAAATACTTGTGCTGTAGATAATAAATTACCGCCTGTACCTGCATCGTACCATTGGTAATTCCCATTGCCACCCGACGCTGTCAAAGTTGTAGAGTTACCTACACAAACAGAAGCATTAGAAGCTGATGGAGGTGCTGTTGAAGGCAGGATAGATACTTGTACAGCTGATCTTGGACTTTCGCACGTGCCTACTGTTGTTTGCACATAATAAGTTGTATTGGCAGTTAATACAGGCGTTGTAAAAGTAGCAGTGCTTGCTAATAAATTTCCCCCGGTAGGCGCGTCGAACCACTGGTAATTACCCCCGCTCGGCGAAGTAGCAACTAATGTAGCGGCGGTTCCTGAACAGATGAGTATACGTGGGGCTGATGGCGCAGAAGGAGGCCTGTGCACGGTTACCTGTACCGGTACACGTGTACTTGTACATGTTCCATTATCAGCTTGCAGATAATAAATAGTTGTTGAATTTAGTGCCGGGGTAACGAAAGTGCTGCCTGTCCCAAGTAAAATACCGCCTGTGGAGGCGCTATACCACTCATAGGTGCCACCAGAACCTGTGGCAGTTAAAGTAGCGTTGCTTCCTCCGCAAATGGTAACTCCGGCTGCAGTTGGCGGCTGTGGCAAGGGATTTACTGTAACTGTTACAGGTACTCTTGTGCTTGAACAGCCACCAACAGTATTTTGTACATAATAAGTAGTAGTGGCCGTTAATACCGGTGTTGTAAAATCGGTACCGGATATGAGCGAAGTGCCACCTGTAGGCGCATCAAACCAATCTATTATTCCAGAAGAAACAGTTGCGTGCAAGCTTGCAACGGAACCTGTACAAACAGATACATTTGAGGTGTTTGGCAATGGCGGCTCTGGCAATACCGTTGCCATTACTGCCACCGGCTGACTTACACATCCGTTGGTTGTAGCTACCACATAGTAAGTTGTTGTTGTAGTTAACACAGGCGTATTGAAAGTGGCGCCTGTGCCTAATACTGCCCCGCCTGCAGAGGAGGCATACCAGGAATAGGTGTCTCCGCCGGTTGCCGAGAGCGTAGCTGAACTGTTATAACATACGGTAGCTCCTTTGCCAACAGGATTTTTAATAAGATTTACAGTAACGGCAGTACGATCGCTTGTACAACCATTTAGTGTTGTTTGTACATAAAAAATGGTAGGAGTGGTGATAGGCGGAGTGGTATATGAAGCGCCTGTTCCCAGAAAATTGCCGCCCGTGGCCGCATCATACCATTGGTATGTTCCTCCAGGCGCAGTGGCAGTAAGTGTTGCAGAGCTATTAGGGCAAACTGTAACTCCGCTTGCTGTTGGCGGGGCGGGAACAGGGGCACCGGTAACTGTTATGGGTTTCACTACTCCAGTACAGCCGGGTGTTTTGTCACTAACGGTAACCGTATAAGTACCCACCTTATTTACAGGAATCGACTGATTTGTACTTCCGGTATTCCATACGTAAGTGTATGGGCCTATACCCCCCGATACGTTGGCCGTTAAAAATATAGTAGCGCCTGAGCAAATAGCCGGACTGGATGATGTAATATTTACGGTTAATGTACATTGACAATAGCCAGCCAGCGATAGGAATAGTAATAAAACAGCAAGTAAACTTTTCTTCATACGCGCCCAATAGCTACCCAATAAAAAAGTTACACAGGTAGTTGATAGATGAAATTAAATGAATTATACTCCAAATTAAGTAAAATTCGCAATAATTAATATTAACTCAATGACTTACGAAATAACACGGGCTAACACAAAAGTTATAATAAACTCAAAGTCAAAGCATTGCTAAAATCAATTCATCTTCACTTTTTTTCGCCGGAATTGGTCTTCAGGCATAGCGTATATACTTTACAGGCGCTCTATGATTTTAGCTGATCTTTAGAGATGCATTCTATTTACAGAACATTTATTAAATTGTTTTACAGGCGGTGTATTTTTCATAAGCGATCAATATAATTAGTCGCTTCAGTCTTTTACGGGAGCCGGCACTTTTTCGGTACAATAAATTTTCAATTGAGTATCTTTTTGTTACTTTTGCCGTCCGTCAAGGGGGATTAGCTCAGCTGGCTAGAGCGTCCCGATGGAAGTCGGGAAGGTCATCAGCAAGTTAACACAAACATATAAGGGGGATTAGCTCAGCTGGCTAGAGCGCTTGCATGGCATGCAAGAGGTCATCGGTTCGACTCCGTTATTCTCCACAAGCCCACATCAGTGGGCTTTTTTGTTCATGTTCACGCGTGAACATATTGCGAACATGCGTGAACGCTTGATAATCATAGTCTTGCGTTTATATGAATGATAGCATGTAAGCTTTTTTATCAGTTACTTCAATCTTCTGTAAACCTCAACAGATTGTTCACCGGTTTTTGCGTCATGGATAACCTGCCGGTATTCATCGGTACCATGCATATCTATTTTAATGGCGAACTGTCTGTTAAGCAATACCGTGTGATTAGTGAGCGAGTCTGTTTCGCTTAAGGTGTCATTTTTAAAGCTGAAATCGCCGTAGCCAAAGCCATTTTTAAAATTGGCGTGCGTGTTATCCAGCGGATAGCGGTGTACAAACATAAAATGCCCGCCCCAGAATGCTTTGAACTGTACTTCGTTCTGCTTTACAGTATCCTTCCCCTTTACGGTATAAGCTGAGTCGAGTTTCCATACACCATCGAGCGTAGAGGTGCCGGATGCCCCTATTTTGGTATACACTTCTGTTTCGCTGTAAGTTACACCTTTAACTTTTGCCATAGTTGGGATAACCTGGGTATAGCCGTTAGCCGTTTTGGTGATCTTGATATGAAAAATTTGTTGTGAGTCAAGCGACCGGCTGCTGTATACATTGGATTCAATTACCATATTGCCGGTATCAAGTTTGTATGTACCAACGCCAAACCCAACCGATGAGTCGGGTGCCAGGCTGGCATAAACAAAATAGCCGTCGGTATATATTTTCATCTGCGTCCTGGCATAAGCAGAATCCTTTCCACCACCGCTAACCGTCAGTTTATCCAGCTTATACACGCCGGTATAGGATGTTTTTGGTGTGTGTTTGCAGCCTAAATACACACATCCAAACATAATTGCTAATAATAATATCCTTTTCATAGCCTAAAGTTTTAAATGGTGAAACAGAATAATACTGATAAAATGCTCCAATGCCCATTACATCAGTTGATGACGAGAACCCATGGATTGGGAAGAAAGCCCGGGAGATCTTAGTTCTCATAACTTTATTGCCGGGGTATATTTGGTAATAATAAATTTACATATAATATATCTGAGAATCAATAAATAAATTGATTGCTTATTTGGATTTTGCAATAATAAGTCTGCGTTATCGATTAATAAAATACTTAGAAATAGGTGCTTAAAACCGGTAAAACTTGATCTTTTAATACGAAGTGCAGGTTCCGGAATGATAAGTCCGTTGAGGTAAGGGGTAAACAATTCTATTGCAAGGCTTGTTCAGTAAACGAACACCGATCAAACCCTATGGATAATCAACTGCAAACATGGTCGCAGCAATTTCCGGTGTGGGCATGGAACCTGGGCGTTATTATTTCGGCGCTCTTGTTGGGTTTTATTTTCAGGCTGATCATTGCCGGAATCCTTCATTATTACAAAAATAAGCGCGATTATTCGCTTTTTAAATCTATAATCACGCATCTCGCCACCCCTCTGAACTTTTTTGTTCCGCTATTCGTCCTCAATCTATCCATCCCCCTGCTCAAATTAAGCAAGACCTTTTTAGAGACTTCCGACAAAGTACTCGATATATTGGTCACTATCGCCTTCGCCGGATTGCTTATTTGTGCTGTACGGATATTTGAAGATTATGTATATCACCAATATGATATCACTGTTGAAGATAACCTCCGTGGACGCAAAGTGCGTACGCAGGTAATATTTATCCGCAAGATCTTCATTATTACTATAGTAATAGTAACCATTGCCATTATATTACTGAGTTTTAGCAACGTGCGGAAGTTAGGTGCCGGATTACTGACAGGCGTAGGTATCGGTGGTATTATTTTGGGTATTGCAGCACAAAAGCCATTGGGAAACTTACTGGCCGGTTTGCAAATAGCATTTACCCAGCCCATCCGGATAGACGATGTACTGGTTGTTGAAGGTGAATGGGGACGTGTGGAAGAGATCACGCTTACCTATGTGGTGCTCAATATTTGGGACCAGCGCCGGCTTATTTTGCCTATTACCTATTTTACAGAAAAGCCTTTCCAAAACTGGACGCGAACAACTTCCGAATTATTAGGTGCCGTTTTTCTGTACGTGGATTACACCTTCCCGGTTGATAAATTACGCAGCGAGTTCGACCGTTTGCTGAAAACAACCAAATTGTGGGATAAACGCGTGGGTGCATTACAGGTTACAGATTCCAAGACAGATACTATTGAATTGCGGGTACTGGTTAGCGCACGCAATTCATCAGAGGCTTTCGATCTCCGGTGTTATATCCGCGAAAACCTGCTGAAATATATTGCAGAACATCTGCCGGAGAGTTTACCCCAAAGGAGGTATCGCGGATGGGAGTCAAAGCAGGGTGATGCTTTGCCAAACAAACCAAATATTACTTAACACAAACATCTCTATAGAAATGGTTTTGCAATTTTGGCGCCAATTGATCTGCCTATGACATCAACTGCCAAATCAAGCCATCCCGCACTTACACAGCCGTTGCTATGGATAATGGCCATTTCTACCGGACTTATCGTTGCCAACTTATATTATAACCAGCCTTTACTGGATTCTATTGCCAAAACATATCACGTTAGCAGCAGTAAGGCTGCGCTGGTTTCCATTCTTACCCAGCTTGGCTATGCAACAGGCATGTTGTTTATAGCGCCGCTGGCTGATATGCAGCGAAGAAAACGCCTCATTATGTTGTGCATGACGCTGGCGATCGTTGCTTTGCTTGGAGCCGCCATTGCACCAGACATCAATGCCTTAATTATCGCAAGCTTCTTAATAGGCGTGTTCTCGCTGATACCACAAATGTTGGTGCCCATGACGGCGCACCTGGCTAAACCGCAAGAGCGCGGACGAAAGATCGGTTTTGTAATGAGCGGACTTTTAATAGGCATTTTGCTTTCACGAACGATTAGTGGTACGGTGGGCAAATACTTTGGCTGGCAGCTGATGTTTTATATAGCCGCCGGTATAATGATAATAATATGGCTGTTATTATTCTTTATGTTGCCGGAGATCGAACCTGAGTACGAAGGTAAATATGGCTCATTAATGGCGTCGATGATAACGCTCATTAAGGAGGAGCCTGTGCTGCGCATTGCATCGCTGCGCGGGGCTTTATGTTTCGCTTGCTTCATGTCGTTCTGGAGCACATTGGTTTTTTTACTTCGTAATAACTTCAACTATGGGAGCGATGTTGCCGGTTATTTTGGCCTGGCGGGTATAGTAGGGGCGTTGGCAGCGGGAGTAATGGGCCGGCTGAGCGATAAGATGGATGCGTACAAATTGTCTACTATCACCTTGTTACTGATAGTAGTTTCCTTTATCATATTCCTTTTTTCAGGACACAGTATTTTTGGTTTGGCTGTGGGTGTAATTGTGTTGGATATGGGTGTGCAGGCTACGCATATCTCTAATCAGTCACTCATCTATGCTTTGAAGGCCGAAGCCAGGAACCGGATCAACACGGTATATATGGTCACTTACTTTATTGGCGGTGGGATAGGCACCTACCTTACAAGCCTGGCCTGGAGCTATTATAAGTGGAGCGGCGTATGTATAGTCGGTGGATTATTAGCCCTAATTGCGATCGCTTTCCATGTGGCTAACCACAAAAGCATACACAAAATACGGCATGGTGTATAGTAAATGGATTACACTGTATAGTGTAATTTACAGTCTGCAATATGCTTTTCGAGGTATACTCTTTTTCAAAACAGTATAAAAGTAATCTTTTAATTTCACTGTCAAAGCTTTACAAATATTAGGGTACTTTTCAAGTGCTCTGGCACTGTATTGGGAGTACTGTTATCAGATTTATCGATATGGTAATTGTAAAAAAGAAACATACCGAAAGCGACGAACAGGAATGGGAAAACCCGCAAAATCCTGAACAGTCTTCAGATGCCAGGGATAAGGAACAAATTGTAAGGCAATATGAAGAAGCAAAGCGCCGAAAGGATAATTTGACAGAGAAGGACCATATAGATAAACCTAAATCAAACTAATTACGTATATATAATTAAAAACTGTAACAACCTAAAAATGTCAACTTTATGAAAAGCGATAGGAATACCTCAACCACTAAACTGGTAGCACGATTTGACAATGAGTTGAAGATGCTTTTACTAAATGATTTGAAAGAAATAAGGGCAGCAAAAAAGAACTTTTTACATAGCAACAACCAGGCGCGTGTACGATCACGGTTGTCCGTAGCCTGATCAGCCAATACATCTACCTTTTATTTTACAAACACCTATGAAAAGAATAGGGCCTTGTTAGCTTACAGGGCCTTATTTTTTGTCGCGTATTTTAGTATCAAGTCAGCAGTTCTGCCGGAGGCGTCCGGCTTTCCCATCTTGTCGTGTAGTTTTTGGTAATTATCCAGCATAGTTTGCCGATAGACGCTATCATTGGCAATAAGTTCCAGTTCGGAAGATATTTTTTGAGGGTTGCAATCCTGTTGTATCAGTTCCTTCACAATGAGGCTGTTCATGATCAGGTTTACGAGCGAAATGAATTTTACTTTAATAACTAAACGTGCAATTGTGATGCTGATAGTGCTGCCTTTATACAATACAACTTGCGGAACGTTAAATAGCGCGGTTTCCAAGGTCGCCGTGCCTGATGTTACAACGGCTGCATGTGCATTGTTGAGCAAATTATAGGTTGCATCGAATATTACCGGGATGCTGGTATCT
>JBQCEA010000338.1:0-2175 GCA_051960695.1 Mucilaginibacter sp.
ACCTGCGATGCGAAATGCTGGAGAACCCTCATGGGATTGATGCCTTGCATCCACGTTTAAGCTGGCAGATCACAGCTGATAGCCGAAATGTTTTTCAAACGGCATACCAGGTCATTGTTGCTTCTTCCCGCGAAAAACTAAACAGGGGCGAGGGTGATCTTTGGGATTCGCATAAGATCCTTTCCGATCACTCAATAATGGTTGCTTATGCGGGTAAGCCGCTTGTTAGCCGTACAGCCTGTTTCTGGAAAGTACGTGTCTGGACCAATAAAGGACAAAGCCAATGGAGCCAGCCTGCATTTTGGAGCATGGGTTTGTTAAATGCTTCAGATTGGAAAGCTAAATGGATTGGGTATGATAATGGCTTCCCATGGGATAGCGTTTCAAAGTTCTCAAGATTATCAGCACGGTATTTCCGCAAGGAATTTCAGGCCGGTAAAACGGTAAAGAAAGCGATAGTTTATATCGTAGGCTTAGGTCATTATGAGCTTTATGTTAATGGCAAAACTATTGGCGACCAGGTTTTGGCTGAGGCACCTACCGATTACACGCAATCGGTAAAATACAACACGTTCAATGTAACTGATGATGTAAACCAGGGCAATAATGCTATTGGTGTTGTATTGGGTAATGGCCGGTTTTTTACCATGCGGCCAAAGTATAAACCGAAAAAGATAAAGGAATTTGGCTTTCCTAAAATGCTGCTGCAAATGGAAATAACCTACCAGGATGGCAGTAAAAAAACAATAGTTAGCGATGATAGCTGGAAGTTTACAGCTGATGGCCCTATCCGCACAAATAACGAATATGATGGAGAAGAGTATGATGCCACCAAAGAATTTCCGGGTTGGAACAAAACTGGTTTTGATGATAGCAAATGGCTGCGTCCGCAGTTAGTTGCTTCGCCCGGAGGTAAGGTCGATGCGCAAATGAACCAGCCTATTAAAGTGATGGCCACAGTTAAGCCCATTAATATTGTTAAGCTGGCATCGGGTCAATGGATATTGGATATGGGCCAAAACATGGCGGGATGGGTGCAAATTAAGGTAAAAGGGAATCGCGGGGATAAAGTAACCCTTCGCTATGCTGAAACACTGCAAAATGACGGGACATTATTTACTGCCAATCTGCGTGATGCGAAAGTAACGGATATCTATACCCTGAAAGGTGAAGGTGAGGAGATATGGCACCCGGTATTTGTTTTTCATGGTTTCAGGTATGTGGAGATCAGCGGTTATCCGGGAACGCCGACCATTGATGATTTTGAAGGACAAGTGGTTTACGATGATATGGCCACAACCGGGCAGTTTGAAACTTCGAACCCGCTGATCGATCAGATCTATAAAAACGCTTATTGGGGAGTTGCAAGTAACTACAAAGGGATGCCTGTGGATTGCCCCCAGCGCAATGAGCGCATGCCCTGGCTGGGCGACCGTGCTATCGGCTCGCTGGGGGAGAGCTTTATGTTCGATAACGAGAATTTGTATGCCAAATGGCTTGATGACATACAGCAATCCCAAAAACCAGATGGCTCTTTGCCTGACGTAGCGCCTGCATACTGGAATTACTACAGCGACAACATGACCTGGCCGGGTACTTACATCTTGATAGCCGATATGCTGTATACCCAGTTCGATGATAAGGCGCCGATTGAGAAGCATTATTCCTCAATGAAGATATGGCTGGATTACATGCGGCAAAAATATGTTAAGGCCGACCTGATGACCAAGGATAAATATGGCGACTGGTGCGTTCCGCCTGAATCACCCAAACTTATCCATTCCCGCGATTCATCCCGATTGACCAATGGCGAGCTGATCGCTACAGCTTACTACTACCGGATGCTGTTCCTGATGCAGCGGTTTGCAGGTCTTCTGGGAAAAAATGCAGATGCACAGCAATTCGCATCATTGGAACAACGAACCAAAGTGGCTTTTAATCAAAGATTCCTGAATCAGAAAACAGATCGATACGATAATAACACGATTACTGCTAACCTGTTGCCGCTTTACTTTGGTATGGTGCCTGCCGATAAAACCAAAGCGGTGTTCATGAACATCGTGAACAAAATTTTGAATGATGAACATGGCCACATCAGCACCGGCGTGATAGGCACTCAATGGCTCATGCGCGGTTTAACCGATTATGGCCGTCCTGACGTTGCTTATCGCATCG
>JBQCEA010000339.1:0-3645 GCA_051960695.1 Mucilaginibacter sp.
CAACGGCGAACGTTTGGAGCACTTTGAAACTGTAAGGCAAACCAAAGATGGCCGGCTGATCGACGTATCGCTTACCCTATCGCCGATCCGGGATGGCCGGGGAAATATTATCGGCGCGTCGGATATCGCCCGGGATATCTCGGAGCAAAAGCGGGACGAGCAACGGAAAAACGATTTTATCGGGATGGTCAGCCATGAATTAAAAACGCCGCTGACTTCACTGACCGCCATCCTCCAGGTGCTGCAGGCTAAAATGGGTAAAAGTGAGGAGACATTTATACCCGGGGCGCTGGAACGCGCTAATATCCAGGTAAAAAAAATGGCCAAATTGATCAATGGCTTCCTCGATATTTCGAGGCTCGAGTCGGGCAAGCTGATGATCGTCAAACAAAAATTCAGGCTGGATGAGTTGCTGCAGGAGATCATCTCCGAAACCGAGCTGACATCGGTGCAGCATGTCATACATTTCGATAATTGCGACAGCGTACAGGTTTATGCGGACCGCGACAAGATTGGTTCGGTCATCTCGAATTTGTTAAGCAATGCCATTAAATATTCGCCAGGGTCAAAGATCGTCGACGTTCGGTGCCGTATTGAGGGCCGGCTGGCCATCGTCAGCATACAGGATTACGGCATGGGTGTGAAGCGCAGCGAAAGAAAAAAGCTTTTTGACCGGTATTACCGCGTGCAGGGCAGTTCCGCCAACCTGATCTCCGGTTTTGGGATCGGGCTGTATCTGAGCGCGGAGATCATCAGACATCATGACGGGGAAATTTGGGTGGAGAGTGAGTACGGCCATGGTTCCATTTTTTATTTTTCGCTGCCACTGGTCAGCGGGTAAAAGAGTATCTTTGGTAACCATGGATATTCAAAACGATCACTTTCTCGATAAGTCGGCCTTGCGCGATGTTTTCATTTGCCAGCTCAGTTTGCTGTATGCAGCCAAAATGCACCTGATCGAAAGCCTGCCCGCTCTGATCGCGCAAGCGGCTTTCCCCAAATTAAGGCATGCGCTTGAAGAAGATTTCACCGATTCGCAGGCACAGATGGCCAGTCTCCGCGAAATATTCCGGCTGCTTAACGAAACCGCAAGGACGGAACACTGCCTGGCTATGAATGCGATCATTGAGGAAGCCCATGGTCAGGTACTTTTTTTTGACGGTAAAAATTATGAAAGCGATATGTCAATCATATTTTACATGGGCGTCATTGAGCATATGCAGGTGGGCGCCGGGCGGATGCTGAACCTGATCGCCGGCACGCAAGATTATGGTTCATACGCTCATCTCGTCGAACAAACCGTCGATATGTCGACCGACAATGCCAATCTTTTTAACCTGGTCGCAGCCGAGTACGTTCGCAAAAATTAAATCTGTTCTTCTTTCACCAGGTTCATGCCGACCAGGAATTGGTGCTCCCGGGACAAATCACCTATCAATATGCGAACCGGCGAAGGTAACTTTCTGACTAATGTAGGCGTAGCGATGATCTGCTCGCCTTTGGCAAGCTGGGGTTGTTCCACCAGATCGACCACTTCAATCGTATAAACATTTTTTAAATGCTGTTCGCAATAGCTCCTGAGATTCCTGATCGCGAGTTCAGAACGATGAGTCTTACCGGCAATATAAAGGACCAGACGGTACTTTTCAGTTTCCATAGGCAGCCTCCTGTGATGCGGGTAGCAAGCTGCGGACGGCCGCGGATAATTCCGCCAGGTCGAATGGTTTATACAGGTAACTTTCACATTCCGCCCCGAGCACCTCGCCACGGTTGACGTAGGCCGAAAAAATAATTACCGGGATATGCCGGTAAAGCGCTGAAGTTTTCAATTGGCGGCAAAGATCACTGCCGGTAGCGTCCGAGAGCTTATAATCTAAAAGGATCAGATTCGGCAGGAAACTTTTTACGCTGTCTAAAAGTTGGTGTCCAAAAGAAACTGGCAGAACTTCGTAGCCCTCATAAGCAAGTGCTTCGGTGACAACTTCAAGAATAGCTTTGTTATCGTCTAAAATTAAAATACGTTTACTCAATGCGTTGAAATTAACCTAAAATATTCCTGATGGGTAAGCGATAGTAAACTTAGCGATCCGCCGTACGGTAGGTGATAAATGATATAGTTATATAAACAAATATAACAAGTTTTGTTTTTAATATTTCTTGCATCAGGCAATTTGAGATTCCATTTTATACCAAACTTTTTTAATTGACAGGTATTTGAATAATAAATTCGGAACCTTCGCCCTCTTTGCTTCCTGCGTTAATCTTACCGCCATGGCCTTTGACCACAATATCATAACTTAGCGACAATCCCAGCCCGGTTCCCTCGCCTGTCGGCTTGGTTGTGAAGAGCGGCTGCATGATCTCGTCTTTCATATTATCGGGAATCCCATTGCCGTTGTCTTTCACCGAGATAATCACAGAACCGTATTGGTGAGTTGTGCTGATCGCAAGGTTGGTATCCGTTTTGAGCGGCTTTCGCCTTTTGCTGCATTGCATAAAAGCATTCTTGATCACATTCAGCATCACCCGGCCAATATCCTCCGGAATGACATTTATTCTTGGAAGTTTTGCATCGAAATCCGTGACCAATGGTGCATTAAATTGCTTGTCCTTTGCCCGCAGGCCGTGATAAGCTATCGCCTTGGCACCCATCCGGCGTTTTTCTCCTTTCTTTCTTGCTAAATATCTCATTGGCTTTTCCCATGTACGAAGATTAAATGGTTTGCTTATAAAAACAAAACACCCGCCGTAAAGGCAGGTGTTTCTGAGTAAATTTTATAGTGATAATTAAATTACTTTTACGTTTAACGCGTTAAGGCCTTTTTTGCCATTTTCTATGTCGTAAGATACTCTATCGTTTTCGTAGACTTGGTCAATCAGACCACTTGAATGAACAAAAACATCAGTTCTTGTTTCATCTTGTGAAATAAATCCAAAACCCTTCTGGTTATTGAAAAATTTCACCGTTCCTTCTTTTTGCATTGTATTTATTTAAATGAGCTGCAAGGTAAGCTTTAATATCGATATTTTACTTAAAGTCAAAAAAATAAAAATAAATTTAAATTAGCTAACTAAAAATAAAATGGCATGGATGCTATGAATACCGAAAGCTTTCCGTACCTTGCTTGAGTTACCTCCACTCATCACCACTTAGATATTACCCTCACACTGATTCAGGTGATCTTTAAGCGTTTATTTTTTCACCCGAATCAGCTAAAATATGATGAATACACAACAAGCCTTCGCAGGCGGCGCAGATGCGCAACAAGACTTTCTTGCCGGAAAGGTCAACCTTTTTTTATTCGACTTAAAAAATGAAGCTAATGAACATGGCTTTAAAGCCGGTGAATCCTGGAACATCCGGTTAGTTACTGAAGAAGAAATAATACGTTTAAAACGGCAATACCAGCCGGTCATCTCCGTTCGCCTGCAATCGGAGGGCCTGTTAAAAGTTTACCTCAAAGTCAAAAGCAGATTGGAACAACCATTGAGTAAAGAAGATATGGCCCTTACGGCTGATCAACTCACACGAAACGAAAAAAGGCACATGGCCGCTTTTCCCGAAAGGTATATACGAAACTGATTACTTAATATTTATTTTATTTAAAATAGCTTTTTTAGATCATGTTCTCCAGCAGCCGTCTT
>JBQCEA010000340.1:0-7502 GCA_051960695.1 Mucilaginibacter sp.
GTTGTTTAGACAAATAATATTCCGCAGTGAAATAAAAAATGTAATCACCGCCTCTTCAGGCAAAACAATAACAAACAATACCGAAATGATCAGATTTAAGGCTATGAAAGCGGCTCATAAAATATTATCGATAGCCCTGCCGGCATTATTCACTGTTTTAGTTTCAGGATGCTCTGATCCCAATGCGATCATCGATCAAAATACATCCATAGAAAATCACGACTGGTCGTATGCAAACTCTGTAAAAAATACCTTTAAAATTGATGATCCGGCCGCAGCTTATAATGTATATCTTAATCTGCGCGTAACCGGTGAATATAAGTACTCCAATATATTTGTACTTCTTAAACGTACAGGCCCTAAAATGAATTGGGTTACACGCTATGAGGTTAAACTGGCTAATAAGGACGGCGAATGGCTGGGTAAAGGTTCGGGTAATCTTTACAGCTACCAGATTCCTGTACTGACCGATTTTAAATTCCCTACTAAAGGATCTTACCAGTTTTCAATTGAACAGAACATGCGCGATAATCCACTACGTGAGGTGAGCGATGTGGGTTTGCGCGTGGAGAAAGCAAAATAATTTCTATAAGCTTTAGTCTAAATTTCTTAGCTTTGTTTTGCTAATATTTTTATCAAAATGAGTGTGGCTATTCTTGTTGTTTCCGTTGTTATTTTGCTGGTTGCTGTTGCGCTTTTTTTAAAGAGGCCAAAAGGTGGGGATGGGGTAAATGTGGCTGACCTGCAGCATATGCGTGACGATATTAATCGCCTGCAAATTAATTTGGCCAAAGCCGAAGAACGCTGCTTGGGGCTCACTTTGGATAGAGATAAGGCTGATAAACTCTTACAGGATGAGCGTGCCCGTTATGATGCAGCCATGAACACTTTAAACCAGGAACTGCTTGCCGAGAAAAACCGGATGGCCAAAGCCGAAGAGGCCTTCAAAGCTCAACGCGAACGCCTGGCCGAACAGGAGAAATCTATCCAGGAAATTCAGCAGAAGTTTCAATTGGAGTTTCAGAACATTGCTAATAAGCTGCTGGAAGAAAAATCCCAAAAATTTGTTGAAACGAATAAAAGCCACCTGGATATACTCTTAAATCCCTTAAAGGAAAACCTCAAAGCTTTTGAGGAAAAAGTAGACAAGGTTTACAATATGGAGGCCGCTGAGCGAAATACGCTGAAGGGTGTTATTTCTCAGCTGATGGAACTAAATAAGCTGATCAGCAGCGAGGCGCAAAACCTGACCAAAGCTTTAAAAGGTGACAGCAAAAAGCAGGGTAACTGGGGCGAGGTGATATTGGAAAAAGTATTGGAGCGCTCTGGCCTGGTTAAAGACCGTGAATATCGCATACAAGTCAGCCTTACATCTGAAGATGGCAGCCGCTTACAGCCTGACGTCATTGTTGACTTGCCGGATGAAAAGCATATCATTATCGATTCAAAAGTGTCGCTGGTCGCATACGAACGATTAGTGAACTGCGAAACAGAGGAGGAACGCAAGATCTATTCAAAAGCACATGTTGAATCTATCAGAGGCCACGTGCTTGATCTTTCTTCTAAAAACTACCATGCACTTTACCAGATCAATTCGCCTGATTTTGTGCTGCTTTTTGTACCGATAGAATCATCTTTCAGCTTTGCAGTGCAATTGGATACCGAGCTGTTCAGTTACGCCTGGGAAAAACGTGTGGTTATCGTCAGCCCCTCAACCTTATTGGCTACGTTGCGTACTATTTGCAGTATCTGGAAACAGGAGCGTCAAAACCGGAATGTTTTGGAAATAGCGCGTTTAAGCGGTTCTATGTATGACAAATTTGTAGGTTTCGTTAATGATATGGAAGCCATAGGCAAAAATATCAAACAAAGTCAATCGGCTTATGACAGTGCTATAAATAAATTGACCGAGGGCGCCGGTAATCTTACCAAAACCGCCGAGAAAATAAAAAGCCTTGGTGCCAAGGCTAACAAACAACTGGATCAGAAATATATAGGCGAGGAATAACTTAGCTTTTAAAAGCGTTCCATCCCTGTGCTTTAAGTTCGTGAATAGATCCGCTTTTGGCTATTAGATTTCTTCCCGTGGATGGTTCTGTAATATAGCCGATAAAACTGATATCCGTCATATTTTTCAATTTATCGTAATCAGCTTGTTTAATGGTGAATAACAGCTCGTAATCCTCACCACCGCTTAAGGCACAAACTGTTGGATCAAGATTAAATTCACGGGCGGTTTGGTAAGTCATGGGGTCAATAGGTATCTTTTCCTCGTACAAATTACAACC
This sequence comes from Mucilaginibacter sp., assembly GCA_051960695.1. Lineage (GTDB taxonomy): Bacteria > Bacteroidota > Bacteroidia > Sphingobacteriales > Sphingobacteriaceae > Mucilaginibacter. The sequence goes on from JBQCEA010000340.1 coordinate 2,289, forward strand.
TTTATTGCTTTGGGTACAGATGTGCAATATTTCTGAAGCCAGGCCATCCGAAATATCGATCATAGAAGTTGGTTTTACACCCACTTCTTTTAATATTTCCACAATATCCTTGCGGGCTTCTGGTTTCAGTTGCCGCTCGACAATATAATCTTTGCCTTCCAGGTCGGGCTGGATATTTGGATTTTCCAGGTAAACTAATTTTTCGCGCTCCAGCAATTGTAACCCTACATAAGCACCACCCAGGTCACCAGAAACACAGATCAGGTCACCTTCTTCAGCACCATTGCGATAGGCTATGTTCTGTTCGTCGCCATAACCCAAAACGGTAACACTGATCACCAGTCCCTGTCGTGACGACGTTGTATCACCGCCGATCAAATCTACCTGGTATTTTTCGCAAGCCAGGTAAATACCTTCATAAAGCTCTTCAACAGCCTCCAACGGGAATTTACTGGATATCCCAATAGAAACGGTTACTTGTGATGCTATGCCATTCATCGCATAAATATCACTCAGATTTACCTGTATAGCTTTATAACCTAAATGTTTCAGAGGTGTATAAGCCAGGTCAAAATGTATGCCTTCCAGCAACATATCTGTTGATACCAAGGTCTTTTTCCCCGCAAAATCCAGCACTGCGGCGTCATCACCCACACCCTTTAAACTGCTTTTTTGTGTCAGTTGGATCTGCCTGGTCAGATAATTTATCAAACCAAACTCACCTAACGATTCAATATTTGTTTTTCCCTGGTTCTCGAACATAATTTTCCCAACTGCTCTGTACCGCCGTAGGCGGAAAAAAATTTTTATAAACCCAGCCTGGCCGAAATTTCAAGCATTCTTTCGATCGGCTTCACTGCTTTTTCAATTATATCAGCCGGAACGATGATCTCAGGCAGCTCATTCTTCATACACAGATAAAGTTTCTCCAGTGTATTCCTTTTCATGTGCGGACAATCGTTGCAGGCGCATGTATTATTCGGCGGAGCCGGAATGAAAACTTTATCGGGATTATCCTTTTGCATTTGGTGAATAATACCTGATTCCGTAGCCACTATAAATTCCTTTTCGGGGCTCTTAGTAGCATATTTCAGTAACCCTGTCGTCGATCCAATATAATCCGCCATCTTCAGTATCACATCTTCACATTCCGGGTGGGCTAGCAACTTAGCTTGTGGATATCTCTCTTTAAGCTTAGTTATTTTCTCTCTTGAAAATATCTCATGTACCATACAGGCCCCATTCCACAGTACCAGGTCGCGTCCTGTTTTCTTTTGCACATAAGCCCCTAAGTTTTTATCCGGACCAAAAATGATCTTCTGATCTTTCGGCAAACTTTCCACAATTTGTACGGCATTACTCGATGTACAAACTATATCGCTCAAAGCTTTTAGTTCTGCCGTACAATTCACATAGGTTATAACCAGGTGATCAGGATATGCTTCCTTAAACTTTTTAAACAAATGCGGCGGACAGCTATCGGCTAATGAGCAACCTGCTTTTAAGTCGGGTAAAAGGACCTTTTTTTGCGGTGATAAAATCTTAGCGGTTTCAGCCATAAAATGAACACCGGCAAAAACGATAATATCAGCATCTGTTTTAGCAGCTTGCTGAGATAAACCCAAACTGTCGCCAATATAATCGGCAATATCCTGTATATCGGGCTCCTGATAATAATGGGCCAAAATAACCGCATTCTTTTCTTTTTTTAACCGTTCAATTTCATCGAAAAGATCAAGCGTCGGATCGATATATTCCTCGGCAAAACCCTTCACATTTATTTCCTCTAAAATATCCATTTCAACAATTCAATTAAAAACAACATATTTTATATAAATAAAAAAGCTATTGTTATTGGTGTGTTAGTTTTGTTTAAAAGTAGTGATACAAAGTGCGTCAAAAATAGTTTATACCATTTTTTCAACATTATTTAATTGATTTTAAAAATACATTTAATTGATTTTAAGGCTGATTAATTATTCGTATTTTAATTTTAAAACCAATTTTGTTGATATTTTATTGTGTTGAAAAATGTGAATTAAGCCCAAAATGTCACGCAAAAGTCAGGTATAAATTGGTAATGAAAACCATCAAATGATCACTTTTCAACCCTTTAATAATTTATTAATTTTTTACCTACACAAAATTAACACCTTTTAAAGCTCTTTCTAACATAAGCCGTACTTTTACACAACATATACTTGAAAAATGACTAGAACTTGTGATTTCCTGGTGATAGGCTCGGGGATAGCCGGATTGAGTTTTGCACTAAAAGCGGCAAAGCATGGTAAGGTACTGATAGTTACCAAATCGAATGAAGATGAATCAAACACTAAGTATGCCCAGGGCGGCGTGGCGGTAGTTGTGGATAAAAAAGAGGATTCTTTTGAAAAGCATATCGAAGATACCTTAATTGCAGGTGATGGATTATGTGACAAGGAAACGGTTGAAATTGTAGTTAAAGAAGGTCCGGAAAGAATTAGAGAAATAATTGATTACGGAACTAATTTCGATAAGACAAATGAAGGCCTTTTCGACCTGGCAAAAGAAGGAGGCCATTCAGAGTTCAGGGTATTACATTATAAAGATATTACGGGGTGGGAAATAGAAAGGGCGTTACTTGACCAGATACATCAAAACCCTAATATTACAGTTCTAACCCATTATTTTGCTGTTGATCTGATAACACAACACCATTTAGGCAAGTTTGTAGATAAATCTACACCAGATATAACATGCTATGGTGTATATGTATTAAATACTATAAATGGTTTGGTTGAAAAGATAGTTTCAAAAGTTACTGTAATGGCAACTGGTGGGGCTGGCCATATCTATTCTATTACTACCAATCCAACCATTGCAACGGGTGACGGTATAGCGATGGTTTACCGTGCAAAAGGTAAAGTGCGTAATATGGAATTTATGCAGTTTCATCCTACTGCTTTATATAATCCTGGTGAATATCCGTCATTCCTGATCTCAGAAGCTGTAAGAGGATTTGGAGGTATACTGAAACGGACCAACGGCCAGGAATTTATGCAGGAATACGATGAGCGCAAGTCATTAGCGCCAAGGGATATTGTAGCCAGAGCTATAGATGCAGAAATAAAGAAATCGGGTGAAGATTATGTGTATTTGGATATCAGGCATCGAAATAAGGCTGATATTCTTGCACACTTCCCCAATATTTATGCAAAATGTTTAGACATTGGTATAGATATGACCAAGGATATGATACCCGTTGCACCTGCTTGTCATTATATGTGCGGTGGTATTATGGTTGATCATGTAGGAAGATCATCGATCATGAATTTGTATGCCTGCGGTGAGTGTTCATCTACAGGCTTACATGGCGCTAACCGATTGGCCTCTAACTCATTATTAGAAGCTTTGGTATTTGCACATAGGATATATAAAGATGCTGTTGAAAAATTTGAAAAGTTAGCTATTCCGGAGGGTATACCTGATTGGAATGAGCATGGCGTAAAATTGTCTAATGAAGATATCCTGGTTACTCACAATATTCGTGAAATGCAAAAACTGATGAGCGATTATGTGGGTATTGTAAGATCTGATTTCAGATTGGACAGGGCGATGCGTCGTTTAGGTTTATTGTATGAGGAAACAGAAGATTTTTATAAGAAAACAAAATTATCTGTAAAATTATGTGAACTGCGTAACCTGATACAAGTTGCTTACATTGTGGTAAAATCGGCAATGTTAAGAAAAGAAAGCAGGGGGTTACATTATACAACCGATTATGCTGTTCATGCTGAGCCGGTACATGATACGGTATTTTAAATTAGAATGGGACTATTTTCAATTTTTAAAAAGAAGCCGGAACCAAAAGTTGTAGTGGTTCCGACGGATAGTATTAAAGGGCTTATTGACGGAATATTATTTGAAGATGGTACGTTCTTGAAATGGGGTTCAGATATTGAAGCTGATAAATTATATACTAAAAAGGAATTTCGTGCAGACCGGACAATATATCATTGGGGTGAAAGATATATACTAAATGGCCTAACGTTATATTTTAAAACAGTTTGCTGGAATCATAAACAACATGGTAATATCAAATCATTTGAATCAATAACATTTTTGGAGGAAAGTGATAAAGCGGGTGAATACTTTGAATCTATCAGAAAACATTTGCAGCCTAAATTTGGAGACCCCAGTCAACCCGGAGATATCCAGCCCGGCGATACTTTGCTGGAATGGAAAATTAAAGCGATCAAGATATCTTTAAGCCTGTTTAACCGGGATCAGCCAAAGGTTAACCTGGAAATAGGATGGTGGTTATAAAAGAGCGGAAAACGGGATTCGAACCCGCGGCCTTCAGTTTGGGAAACTGATGCTCTACCGACTGAGCTATTTCCGCTTTTGTTAGTCCAAACATAAATAAAAATATAGCCTCGTACAAATTCAGTAATTCAGTAACTCACTAATTCAATAATTTAAATATGCCTGTTATTCTGCCAGTAAAAGATAAAAGCCCTGTTTTTGGAGAAGATTGTTTTATAGCCGAAAATGCTACTATAGTTGGCGATGTGGTGATGGGTGATAATTGTTCAGTTTGGTTTAATGCTGTTGTTCGTGGTGATGTAAATTATATTAAAATAGGCGACAACACTAATATCCAGGATGGGGCTGTTATTCACTGTACCTATTTACGTGCGGCTACCGAAATAGGCAATAATGTTTCTATTGGTCACAACGCCTTAGTACATGGGTGTACATTACAAGATAATGTACTGATCGGTATGGGTGCTATTGTGATGGATAAGGCTGTTGTAGAGCCATTTGTCATCATAGGTGCAGGGTCCGTGGTGCTTGAAAATACCATTTGTGAATCAGGATATCTATATGCCGGAACTCCTGCCAAAAAGATAAAACCTCTTAGCCAGGAGCAGAAAGATATGCTCAAGCAGCTGCCTCAAAATTATATTATGTATTCGGGCTGGTTTAAGGAGTAGTTGGCTCCTTAGGTATATTTATTGGCTCTTCCGCATCCCAGTTCGATCGTAACGTTAACTCCTTACTATATAGCCACATATTCTCAGGATATTCCTTTCGTTTTACATTGCCGCTATCCCATTTACCATTTTTATTGGTATCATACACCACCCGTACATAATATTTGCCGACAGGATAATTCCTATAAACCAAGGAAATGTTTTTCCTGACCGGATCGGAATGGACAATATTCTTCTT
>JBQCEA010000341.1:0-3520 GCA_051960695.1 Mucilaginibacter sp.
TGACCGGTTTAATTCTTTTAGTTCTTTATTGACATTTTCCAGCTCAATGGTGCGTTCATGAACACGCTTTTCAAGGTCGGCATTTAAACGCATCAGATCGTTATTAATGATCTGTAGTTTTTCTTCCTGCTTCCTTAAAAGCAGGTTTTTTTTATGCAATTCTGTAAATATGGCAACTTTTGAACGAAGCATTTCAGGTTTAAAAGGCTTCCTGATAAAATCAACAGCACCCGCCTGGTAGCCTTTAAACATTGCTTCTTCCTCGTAGTCATGAGCTGTGAAGAAGATAATGGGTATATTTTTTAGCTTATCCCGCTGGTAAATGAGTTCAGCAGTTTCATAACCGTCCATAATAGGCATTTTTACATCTAAAAGAATGAGCGAGAACTCCTCTTCCTTTAAAAGTATCCTAAGTGCCTCTTTGCCGGAAGTCGCTTTGAAAAATGTGTAACCCTCATTTTCCAGAACGAGCTCCATCGACATCAGGTTATTCTCGTTATCATCTACCAGCAGGATCTTTATGGTATCTTCTTCAGTAGTCATGTATTATTTAATAGTTCCGATAAAACTAAAACTAAAATGTCAGAGTTTTATTTTATTAGCCATACCCGCATCAATGACAGAAGCTGATCTGTCTTAACAGGTTTAGTGATATAATCCGAAGCACCAGACGCAATACATTTTTGTCTATCGCCAATCATTGCTTTAGCTGTCACAGCAATTATAGGCAAATTTTTGTGTTTTGGTTCTTTACGAATGATCTGTATGGTTTCGTAGCCATCCATTTCAGGCATCATGATATCCATCAGTACAATATCTACCCGTTTATCGCTATTCAGTATTTCCAGTGCTTCCCGGCCGCTTTCTGCAGTAATTACCTCTATGTTCGAGCGTTCAAATACGGCTGTTAGTGCAAACAAGTTACGTACGTCATCATCCACAACCAGCACTTTTTTACCGTCAAGAGCATCAGTATTTGATCTGATAGTGCCGATCAGATCAAGATTTTCCTCACTGATGTATTTCCTATCCACATGCAGCAAGGTTAATACTTCTTCCAGCAGAAAAGCATGGGACATCGGCGTTTTGGTTATGATCTTATGGTTCAATCGTTTCAATTGAATAAGCTCATTTTGAGTAAAGTCCCTCGCAGAATGCAGAATAATCGTTGTTTGCGGCTGTTTTAAAGCGTTTACTCTATTCATCAGGTCAATACCGTTAGCATCAGGTAAAGTATAGTCCAGCACAATGAAATCAAAACCTTCTTTCTTTAATATTGAAAGTCCTTTTTTCGCAGTGGCAGCAGTAAATACTTCTATACTATCGCTGCTTAAAATATTAGCCAGGCGCTGAAGCTCAGCTTCATTATCTTCAATAATAAGAACCTTCTTCAGGCTATGTTCACTGAAATCAATGATTCCCGATATCAGGTCATCCAATAAGTTATTGGACAACGGCTTTAAATTAAAGCTCCTTGCACCCAATTTTATGGCCATGGCCCGGTTATCCTCACCGGATATTACATGTACCGGTATATGTCTTAAATTAATATCACTCTTTAACAATTTAAGGATCTTCCAGCCATTGGATTCAGGCATATTTACATCCAAAGTAATGGCTATTGGATTGTATTTCTGAATATTGTCGAATATTTCAAGATAGCTGATAGCCACCAATACCTTTAAACCGTAATCATGCGCTTTATCGATCACGATCTTGGTAAAGCGGATATCGTCCTCGATAACCAGCAGCACTTTATCTTCAGCAGAGATATTGTGCCTGTCGTCATCTATTACCAATTCGGCGGTATCCAGTAAGTTTGTCCTCAGGTGCTTAGTAGGATTGGCTTCTTTTAATGAATAGGTACCTACAGATTTGCTTTCCTCCTTATACTTCAACGGCAGGTATAGGGTAAATACGCTTCCCTTGCCTAATTCACTACCTACAGTAATTGTTCCACCTAATAATTCAGCAAAACCTTTACTGATTGATAATCCAAGGCCGGTACCGCCATATTTACGGCTGGTTGAACCTTCGGCCTGCTGGAATGCCTCGAATATAATTCCCTGTGTGTTTTTTGAGATACCAATACCTGTATCAGCGATTGAGAATGCTATCACAGAATCTACATTGGTTAATGGGTTCTCATGATGAGCATCCGGCCTGAATATTTCAAGCTTAACGCTTCCTTTTTCAGTAAATTTAAATGCATTCGATAGCAGGTTCTTCAATATCTGGTTCAAACGCTGCATGTCCGTTTCCAGCACTTCCGGCAGACCCTCTTCCAGGATAATATCGAATTTAAGGTTTTTAGCTTCTGATATTGGCTTGAATGTAGACTCAGCAAATGAGGCGATCTCTCTGAAGTTAACCGGCATAACATCGGCTGAAATAACACCCGATTCGATCTTGGACAGGTCGAGAATGTCATTGATCAGCTGGATTAGGTCATCACCGCATGAATGGATGGTTTTAGCATACATCCGTTGCTTTTCTGTAAGGTTGCCTTCAGGGTTCTCAAACAACTGTTGCGCCAGGATCAATAAGCTGTTCAGCGGCGTCCGCAACTCATGCGACATATTCGCCAGGAACTCTGATTTGTATTTAGAAGTCAATGTCAGCTGTTCGGCTTTTTCTTCCAGCGAACGTCCTTTGTCGTGCAACTCGTCATTCGCCCTTCTTAACTCTTCCTGCTGTGAGGAAAGCTCCGACGCAAGTGACTGCGACTGTTTTAACAATTCTTCTGTACGGCTATTGGCTTCGATATTATTCAACACGATACCGATACTTTCCGTCAGCTGATCGAGGAAGTCGATGTGTGTATCACTAAATTTCTCAAATGACGCCAGCTCGACAACTGCTTTCACATTGTTTTCGAACAACACCGGCAGAATCACGAGATCGAGTGGTGTTGCGCTGCCGATACCTGAACTGATTTGCAGGTATTCGCTTGGTACGTTAGTCAAACGAATACGTTCCTTTTCCGTAGCGCACTGTCCTACCAGACCTTCGCTAAGCGACAGCTCCTGGCTAATGTGGTTCCTGTTCTTTTGAGCATAACCGGCGAACAATTTCAATATACCTTCATCAGACGCATCACGTTGCTCCAAAATATAGAAGGCGCCGTAACGCGCGTTTACCAGTTCGGCTAACTCGGATAGAATTTTATTAGCAACCGCATTCCTGTCACGCTGGCCCTGGAGCATCTGCGCGAACTTGGCCAGGTTCGATTTCAGCCAGTCCTGCTCATGGTTACGTAATGTGGTATCTTTCAGGTTCGCGATCATCTGGTTGATGGTATCTTTCAATTCTTCCACCTCTCCTTTTGCTTCCACACGAATCGTCCGGGTCAGGTCACCCTTGGTTACCGCCGATGCCACTTCGGAGATGGAGCGTACCTGTACGTTCAGGTTTTGTGCCAACTGGTTTACGTTTTCGGTCAAATCTTTCCATGTGCCTGAGGCGCCCGGTACGCTGGCTTGGCCCCCCAAACGGCCCTGTACACCTACCTCACGTGCTA
>JBQCEA010000342.1:0-4509 GCA_051960695.1 Mucilaginibacter sp.
ACTGGTTGATTGTGTTAGATTGAGTGAGTAGTTCATTCAAGTTAACATAATCAACTTATTCAACACAATCCAACTTAATCAACTAATAAAATGATCAAAATATTAGCTAACGATGGTATCGATCCAATAGGCAAGAAAATGCTGGAAGATGCCGGATTTGTTGTAGATACCAATAATATACCACAGGATGAGCTGCCTGTGAAATTACAGGAATACGATGCGATAACTGTTCGCAGCGCTACTAAAGTGCGTAAAGCCCTTATTGATGCCTGCCCTAATCTGAAATTGATAGGGCGTGGTGGTGTTGGGGTTGATAACATCGACGTAGACTATGCTAAAGAAAAAGGCATAGGTGTTTATAACACCCCTGCTTCTTCTTCATTATCAGTTGCTGAACTGGTATTTGCCAGCTTATTTGGCTGTGTGCGCTTTTTGCCTGACAGCAACCGTAGAATGCCCGTTGAGGGTAATACCAAATTCAATGAACTGAAAAAGGCCTATGCTAAAGGTGTTGAGTTGCGCGGTAAAACTTTAGGTATATGTGGTTTCGGTCGTATCGGTCGCGAAGTTGCTAAAATTGCCATTGGCGTAGGTATGGACGTGATAGCTTATGACCTGTATCCATTTGCTCCGGATGTGGAGATCGTCTTAGGCGGCGGGACAATCGTATCAGCAAAAGTTAAAGTTGCTACTTTAGATGAAGTGATTACTCAATCTGATTTTATTACCCTGCATACGCCGTTTATAGACAGGCCGATTTTGGGTGCTGAAGAAATAGCCAGAACCAAAAAGGGAGTAGGATTGGTAAATATTTCCCGTGGCGGTTTGATCGATGAATTGGCTTTGGTAGATGCGTTAAACAGCGGCCAGGTTTCTTTTGCTGCTTTGGATGTATTTGATAATGAGCCAACTCCACGTGAGGAAATATTGAAACACCCTAAAATTTCTTTAACTCCACATATCGGTGCTGCTACTAATGAAGCACAGGAAAGAATAGGTGTTGAATTGGCAAGCCTGATCATTCAGCACTTTAAGAAATAAATTCCTCTTAATACGATTGTCATTCTGAGCAAAGCGAAGAATCTAATTGAATAAGATGCTTCACGTTCAGAATGACAATTTGTTTTTATAAGCTATAGCTTACTTTCTTCTCCGGAATAGTTACCTTATAACCTTCTTCCTCCAATTCTTCGGCTAAAGCCTGCATGCTCGCCTCTTCTCCATGTACCAGGAAGATATTTTTGAGCATATTTTTATCCTGCTGACGTGCGATGTTCATTAGGTCGTCATGGTCACCATGGGCGCTTAATACATCGGTCTGCTTTATAGTGGCGTACACGGATAATTCACGGTCTTTAATATAAACGATAGGATCTCCGCGCAATAGTCGATAGCCTAACGTTCCCTTTGCACAATAACCGATGAACAGAATAGTGCAATAGTAATTCTGAATATTTTCATACAAATGGTCTTGAATACGACCGCCTTCGAGCATGCCTGCAGACGAAATAATAATACATGGCTCAAAGTAATTGGAAACCTGGCGACTGTCTTTTAAGGTTTCCACATATACCAGGTTGTCAAATTCAAACTCATCGCCTTTGGTTTGGTAAAACTCCCGCGCTTCCTCACTAACCAGGCTATGGTGTTTACGAAAAACCTCGGTAGCAGCCACTGCCATTGGGCTATCAACAAAAACCTTCACAGGCGGTAATAAACCCTGGCTGAATATTTTATTCAGAGAATAAACAAGCGATTGCGTACGGCCGATACTGAATGCAGGAATAATAAGACGTCCCTGTTCTTTGATACAAGCTTTTTCAATTGTTTCAATTAGGGCCTGTTCAACTGTTCTATCCTTGGTATGGTAACGTCCTCCATAGGTTGATTCGCAAACCAGGTAATCCACCTGTGGCAATTGTCCGGGATCATTTAATACAGGGTAGCTTTTGCGACCGATATCGCCGGTAAAGGCAATGATTTTTTCCTCATCATGGTCGTTGATTTTTAATACTGCAGCTGCAGCACCCAATAAATGCCCCACTGGCACAAAGGTGAGCTCGACATTACCATTTAAACGAAATGGCTTATTAAAGCCAATAGTTACAAAACGCTCAACCGTATCCATCACATGTTTTTGCAGATACAGTGGTTGTTGTGAGAATGCCTGTTTTTTGCGGTTATGCTTTCGGCTTTTTTGTGTCTTATTCAGAAAGATACTTACCGAATCCAGTAGTAACAGTTCAGTAAGGTCTGCTGTAGGAGGGGTGCATAATATCTGCCCTTCGAAACCTAATCTGACCAGTGTAGGTAAATTGCCTGAATGGTCAATGTGTGCATGGGTTAATATGACTACATCGATCTCAGCCGGATCAAAAGAAAAGTTTTCGTTAGATTGTATACTACGGTCTTTCTCATAGTCCAAACCGCAATCAATTAATATTTTGTATTGGTTAACCTCAAGCAAATGCATGCTTCCGGTAACCTGGCGCGCTGCGCCGTGTATAGTTAGTTTCATTCTTTTTTAGATCGTGGTTCACGGTTGTTGGTTCATGGTAAATCAGGATCCGCTAAGAACTATGATCTATCAACTATGAACTTAAAATTATACCTCAAATTGTAACTGGCTCAGGTAACGATACAGGCCGGTTTCATTTCCTAATAGTTCTTCATGATTGCCGCTTTCTATCACCTTGCCTTTTTCTAAAACAATGATATTATCTGCCTCACGGATGGTAGATAAACGGTGTGCAATAATAATAGATGTACGGTTCTTCATCAATTCTTCCAGTGCTTCCTGCACCTGGCGTTCAGATTCTGAGTCGAGTGATGAGGTTGCTTCGTCCAAGATCAGTATTGACGGGTCTTTAAGTAACGCACGCGCAATGGCAATACGCTGACGCTGGCCGCCTGATAATTTAACGCCTCGTTCGCCAACGATGGTATCATATCCTTCCGGGAAAGACATTATAAACTCGTGCGCATTCGCCCGTTGTGCCGCAGCAATTATTTCGCCTTCATTGGCCTTTATTTTACCGTAAGCTATATTCTCTTTTATGGAGCCGCCGAATAACAAAACGTCCTGCGGAACGATAGCAACCTGGTTACGTATATCGGTTAAACTGTAACTATCAGCAGGTTTACCATCAAACAATAACATACCGCTTTGTGGTTGATAAAATTGCAGTATCAGTGAAGCCATAGTTGATTTACCCGAACCACTTGGCCCTACAATAGCTATCTTTTGCCCGGTTTTCGCTTCAAATGAAACGCCTTTTAGTACTTCAATCTCCGGTCGGGAAGGATAATGGAAGTTAACATTGTCGAAAGCAATGTCGCCCTCAATTTTTTGCCTGATTTGATTGCTTTTTTCGTCAATCGAAACATCCTCTCCTTGTTCAGCCAAAATTTCCAATACGCGTTCACTTGCACCCACTGCCCGCTGTACATTGGCATACATTTCCGGAAAGCTACCCATGGCGCTGCCAACAAATACTGCGTACAAAGCAAATTTGAATAACTGTCCAACAGTAAGCTCGTGATGGCTTACTAATAAACAACCATAAGCTATTACAGCTACAATTGCCCCAAACATGCCAAATACGATGAATGAAGCGAATATACCACGGTATTTTGCACCAGTAATAGCAATATCAGCTACTTCGCGGATGTTACCACTATATCGTGCAGCTTCAAATGATTCGTTTACGAAAGCTTTAACATTTGCTATACCTTGCAAAGTTTCTTCAACAACAGTATTTGATTCAGCTAATTTATCCTGCGCCCTGCGGGATATTTTACGTATGAAACGGCCAAAAAATACTGCGATAACCACTAATACAGGCAGTACCACCAGCAAAGACAGCATCAATTTTATCGATATAATAGCCAGAAAGGCAATGCCACCTACCAACAGCACAAGTTGTCGTATCATTTCGGCAAGGGTAGTGGTCAACGTATCTTGTATCTGTGATAGGTCGGCCGATATCCTACTATTCAATTCACCAACTCTACGGTTTGAGAAGAAATTCATCGGTAAAGTGATCAGCTTGAAATAGGTATCACGACGGATGTCGGCCAGTGAACGTTCGGCAACCTGCACAAACCATAATATCCTGAAAAACGAGACAAATGCCTGTGAAAATAACACCACGAGGGCAAGTAACCCGATGCCCTGGATAGTTGCGGGCAACAAGTTATTGGTGTGTTTGCCTTGTGCCGCATCTATCAAAGCACCCATAAATGACGGAAATGCTAAACCGACCAGGCTTGACAGAAACAAGAAAAGCATGGCAAAGAAGAATTTCCACCGGTAAGGCCGTAAATAGGAAAGCAACCGAGATATATTACGCAGCGTTTGCCTGTTTATTTTTGCCTTAGGTAACTCTTCCTTTTGCCTATTACCACTATTTAATCTTCCTCGCGCCATTTACTCTAATATGCAGATAAATCGGGCAAAATTAAACTCTAACAGTACGTTTTCTGAATAATAAGATCAAAATTGACCCA
>JBQCEA010000343.1:0-5035 GCA_051960695.1 Mucilaginibacter sp.
GTTATGCTACCGGCATTGTAGCCGTAAATTTCGACTGGTATGCCTTTGTATTTCTTTTACTGCTGGCAATAGTTTTTGCGCCGCGGTACCTGGCAACAAGAGTAACCACCATGCCCGAGTTTATGGGCAACCGTTACGGCGATTCGACACAAAACATTCTGGCCTGGTATGCGCTGATCAAAATTCTAATCTCCTGGCTTTCGCTAGGATTATTTGCAGGCGGATTTTTGGTACGACAGATATTAGGCATACCCATGTGGCAGTCGGTCATTGCATTGGTATCATTCGCCGGGCTTTTTGCCTTTGCAGGCGGGTTAAAGGCTATTGCCAAAGTGAATATATTTCAGATGATATTGCTGATAGCCGTTTCCCTGATGCTTACCATTATGGGTGTTTATAAAGCAGGCGGATTATCAGCAGTTTATCATAGTACGCCTGCCGATTTTTGGAAACTGGTACACCCTGCAAGCGATACCAAATATCCCTGGTATGCCATACTGTTAGGCTATCCGGTTGCGGCAGTAGCTTTTTTCTGTACCGATCAGGCAATGGTGCAATCCGTATTGGGCGCCAAAAGTCTTGAACAGGGGCAATTAGGGGTCAACTTCATAGGCTGGCTTAAGATATTATCGCTGCCGTTATTCATCTCTACAGGAATATTATGCTATATCCTTTTTCCGCACTTGAAAGACCCGGCAGAGGCTTACATGACTATGGTAACGCACATTTTCCCTCCAGGCTTAAACGGATTAGTTATCGTAGTACTGATAGCGGTATTGGTTGGTACCATAGGCTCATCACTTAACTCGTTAAGTACGGTGTTCACCATGGACCTGTATGTGAAAAAGATCAACCCATCGGCTACTAACAAGCAGATCATCAAAGTTGGGCGTATGGCTGTTGCGGTTGGATGCTTATTAGCTATAATAATCGCTTTGGCGATTGACAACATAAAAGGGCTAAAACTTTTTGATGTATTCCAATCCGTGTTCGGCTTTATTGCGCCGCCGTTGTCGGTTGTTTTCCTGCTAACCGTATTTTGGAAAAGAACAACGCGCAAAGCAGTCAACCTGGTATTATCGGCAGGTTCGGCATTCAGTTTGGGTACAGGTGTGCTTTATTTATGGGTGTTAACACCGGATAAATACCACTTCTGGCCGCATTACTTACTGTTATCCTTCTGGATATTTGTTTTCCTGCTGGTAGCCGCGGTCCTGATCTCTCTTTTCGACAGGTCGCCTGTTATTTATCAGCCTGAAACAGCTGACATCGCTACTATCGCCAAACCAACTAAACGTGTAAAAATTGCCTGGGCGGCATTGATCATCGTGATGATATGCCTTTACCTGGTATTTAAATGATATTGATAGAATGAAGAATATTAAACTCATCAGCCTCAAAAACGGCATCGTCATATTACTCTTTATGGCACTGTTTACTGATGTTGCCAAAGCGCAAAGGGCGTCGTGGATATGGTATCCGGGCGATTATGAAGTATGGTTAAGCAACAAAATGCAGAACAGACGAACCGAACGCGGATCATTTTTTCCGCCGTTCTGGAAACTCGACAGTCATTATGTGCTGATCGATTTTCATAAGGATTTCGTATTGCCTGCGGCAGAAAATGTGCATTTATATATTGAGGGGCAGTATAATGTGAAGATTGATGGGAAAACCATTTCTGGTTACCCAAAGAACATTCAAATCCCTGCCGGGAAGCACCGCATCAATTTAAAAGTGTACAACCAGGCCAGTGTTCCAGCAATATATGTCCAGGGTGAGCATTTGGTTTCAGACACTTCATGGCTGGTTACTTATGAAGACAAGGAATGGATAGACGCCACAGGCAAAACGTCTGACATATCGGCTACAAAATATTTAAATGCAGGCAGCTGGGATTTTGATGATCCTGCCAAGCTGCCGTCGGCTTATAAATTACCTGTTGAGCCGCTCAATGCTGTAAAAATTGAAAAGAAGCAGCATTCGCTTTTTGTCGACTTCGGGAAAGAAACTTTTGGATATATAAAACTACAGGGTGTTATGGGAAAAGGAAATGTCTCAGTTTATTATGGTGAATCCAGGGAAGAAGCGATGGATACCGCCAGGTGTGAATTAGCTGATAAAGTAGCTATTGATCAGCAATCAGGTGATTATGTTTTTGACGGGTCGAGGGCGTTCAGGTATGTCAATATCCAGTATGATGACAAAATCAGCGTTAACGATGTATCCATGCTGTATGAGTTTTCTTCGGTAAAACAACGGGGCAGTTTCCGGTGCTCGGATGATGAGATCAACAAAATATGGGATGTAGCGGCTTATACGCTTCACCTCAATACACGGGAATTCTTTATAGATGGTATAAAACGCGACCGCTGGGTTTGGTCGGGGGATGCCTACCAAAGCTATTTGATGAATTATTACCTGTTCTTTGACTCGCCCGAGGTTACTCATACGTTGCTTGCCTTGCGTGGTAAGGATCCGGTTACCAGCCATATCAATACCATCATGGATTATACCTTTTATTGGTTCCTGGGTATCAATGATTATTACCTGTACACCGGCGATAAGAGCTTCATCAAGCAATTTTATCCCCGGATGCAGAGCATGATGGACTTTTGTTTGGCAAGACGGGATAAAGACGGGTTAATGCAGGGCTTGCCGGGCGATTGGGTTTTTATCGATTGGGCCGATGGATTAAGCAAGCAGGGAGAGGTAAGCTTTGAGCAACTGCTGTTATGCCGCAGCCTGGAAACAATGGCGCAATGCGCTAAAATAACCGGAGATACTGCCGGAAGTACAAAATATGCCCGCATTGCTGCAGACCTAAAGGCCAAAATATTCAAATACTATTGGAACGATACCAGACACGCATTGGTACATAGCCGCATTGATGGAAAGCCGACTACTAACGTTACCCGTTATGCTAATATGTTCTCCATCTTTTTTGATTATTTGAATAACGAGCAGAAGCAGGATGTGAAAAAATATGTACTGCTCAATAACCAGGTTCCGAAGATCACTACACCATACATGCGGTTTTATGAGTTAGAGGCGCTATGCGATATGGGCGAACAAAGCTATGTGCTGAAGGAAATGAAGGATTATTGGGGTGGTATGCTTAAACTGGGTGCTACAACATTTTGGGAAGAATACAATCCTGCAAAACAAGGGGCTGACAATTACGCCATGTACGGCAGGCCTTATGGTAAAAGTTTGTGCCATGCCTGGGGAGCAAGTCCTATTTACCTGTTGGGCAAATATTATTTGGGTATTAAACCTACTGCGCCGGGTTACCAAAACTATTTGATTGAACCGGATCTTGGCGGATTACAATGGATAGAAGGTACCGTACCGACCCCTAAGGGCGAAATAAAGCTGTATTGCAGTACGCACAAGATAAAGATCAGCGCTGATGAAGGCACTGGTGTACTTCGTTTCAAAAGCAGCATCAGGCCGGTATGTCAGCAGGCTGAGATAACGGATAAAGGCGCTCATGTATATGAAGTAAAACTTCAGAAGGGAAAAAGTTATATGATCGATTACAACGCAATGTGATGTTACGGAAACTTAAATATATCCTTTTAATATTTGCATTTTGCCCATGCCTGGTGCAAGCGCAATTAGTTGATAAAACTCCCGCTGCAGTGCCTGTTGCACCGCACATATACCATTTCGATCCATGGGAAGATCCATCAATAGATGGCATCAACCGCGAGCCTGCACATGCTACGGCTTATTCGTTCAGTAACATACAGAATGCGTTAAAAGGCGACCGGGAAAAATCGGGACGGATGATGTCATTGAACGGTTATTGGGATTTCTCTTATTCACCAACTCCCGCCGATACTCCCGCCGGATTTTATAAAAGTAGGGTACAAGGCTGGAAAAAGATCATTGTTCCGTCTAACATCGAAATGCATGGCTATGGCAAGCCAATCTATAAAAGCGCTGTTTACCCGTTCAGGCCGGTTAACCCGCCTTATATGCCTGTTGAAGATAACGGAGTAGGCAATTACCAGCGCACATTTATCATTCCGGCCAATTGGAAGGACATGAACATCACCTTGCACTTTGGCGCAGTGAGTTCAGGCTTCAAAGTTTGGCTCAACGGTAAATTCCTGGGTTATGGCGAGGATAGCTTCTTACCATCGGAATTTAACATAACGCCTTATTTGCAGCCGGGAGAAAACGTGCTTTCTGTAAGGGTGATCAGATGGACTGACGGCTATTTTTTGGAAGACCAGGACCAGTGGCGGTTGAGCGGCATTCACCGCGAAGTGATGTTATTGGCTGAGCCTAAATTGCGCATTGCTGATTTTCAATATCGCACCAAATTAGATAAAGACTATAAAGATGCCCTGTTCAGTATCAGGCCAAGGATTGAAAATCTGACCGGGAAACAGGTGTATGGTTATAAGATAGAGGCCCAATTATTTGATAAACATGATAAACCTGTGTTTGAGAAACCGCTTGAACGCAGTGTCGAAAGTATTATCAACGAGATATATCCGCGTTTGGATAACGTAAAGTTCGGATTGTTGGAAGCAAAGGTGAAGAATCCGGATAAATGGAGCACCGAAGAGCCTAATTTATACACGCTTACGCTTTCATTGGTTGACACCAACGGTCATACAATTGAGGTAAAAAGCTGCAAGATGGGTTTCAGAAGTATAGAGTTTTCTAAGACAGACAGCAAACTCCTCATTAACGGTAAGGTAACTTACCTGTACGGCGTTAATCGTCCTGCGCATGATCCCATCAAGGGCAAGGCTTTATCCAGAGAAGATATTTCGCATGACGTACAAACCATTAAGCGTTTCAATTTTAATTGTATCCGCACCAGTCATTATCCCATGGATCCATATTTCTACGATCTATGCGACAAATACGGCATTATGGTGATCGACGAAGCAAACCTGGAAACACATGGTTTGGGTTCAAAACTAAGTAATGACCCAATGTGGACAGGCGCTTACATGGATAGGATAACGCGAATGGTAAACCGTGATAAAAACCATCCGAGCATCATCATTTG
>JBQCEA010000344.1:0-2609 GCA_051960695.1 Mucilaginibacter sp.
AGTATATGCGATGGCCCTGCGCCAGCTGTCTGAATCAGAATTTTTAGAATTAATGAATTTGCAGAATAAATTATACCAAAATATTCCATGTGGCACAATTTAGCACACCGCCGAGTCTGGCTAATTCGCCGCAATCGATCTTAATGAGTTCCCTGTCTTTGAATGCTGATTTAAGAACTGAATGTGCTGCGCTATCATTCTCATTCAAAAATTCCGGGTAAAAAATATAATTATTGATCTCTAAAAAATTAATGTAACATCCGCTTGCATCATTAGCAGAACTATTTAGCCATGCTGTATAAGGAATTTCTTGGCAGCGGAGTCCTGCATTACGCAAACATGACCTTAAATTAAGCGCAAAATCGGTGTAAGTTTTATTTGGGGGATACTGATTGATTAAAACGGAATTTTCATCAATAAATCTAACCATCCCATCAGCATGACCAATGAAATCGCCCGGCTCTTGCGGAACAATAACTATTTGCTCAACCTGTAGTAGTGATTTTATTTTGGCGATCAAATCGTCCTCAGAATAATTACGATTTTCTTTAAAGATTTTAGATGTTAATATAGCCTTGGTTTTGGTTTTAACAATGTTTCCGCCATCTAAAACAATATCCGTTTTATCTGTTTGGATCCCGAGTTTATGGCAAACCTTTTCCGGGTCGGTTTTAGTGTGGGCATATTTTTTTAATTTCAAGTAATCCGGATTATATTCAAATTGCAAAAAATGATCCTTCTGAATTTGCAAAGGCATAAAATCAACTGCCCAAATGTCTTTGGTGTTTGGCAAAATACCCCATTTTATATGAAGCTTATCGAACCATGCTGTAAGTTGCCTAAAAACATTTGGGCATCGATTTTCCAGCAAATCTGATATATAGATAAGGTTCGTTTCTTTATCGGTGATCATTGTTCAAACGTTGTTTCCAAACCTGTGAGATAGCTTTGCCAATGATTTTAAACTCTTCTTCAGAAAAAGTATCTGTTTTTGCGTTATTGCACCAATAACAGCAATAAACTAAATTTTCAAGGTTGCTATAGGGCTCATCAGCTATTTTTCTGTCTATTTCTAATGTTTTACCTCGGGTTGGGCGTTTATTATTAATTCCTATTGTGTGCAGACGATTCAATTCTTCCTCTGTAATTCCACAGTAGTTACAAGCTTTTTGGGTTGTCATTACCCAATTATAGAAGTCCCAAAAGTTCCCTTCAATTTGTTTGGCTTTCCATTTATTTCGAATTGCTGTAATTGGCCGCCATGTTGAATCTAACTTTTCATTGAAATTCCTAATCTTAGAAATGTCAACGCCCAGTTCTTCTGCTGTTTGTTGGAATGTTTTTAATTGAATATAGACGCAATCGATAAATTTCTGTTCTTTCTCGTCAAGATGGCTAAAATGTCTGTGCATGATATTGATTTAGATTTTAACAGTAAGTAAATCTAAAAGCATGTGAATAAGCAAGAAAATCTTTCTTTACAATTACGAAACTGGTAATTTGAGGCTGCTTTTAATGCAACCTTTTTAATAAAGGGTGGATTAAAATGATTTTGATTTTTAAAAAAGAATTTCAAAAAAATTATAAAATTTTATAGTTTTTAAATTAATCTGGCGCAAGTCTTGAGACAGGGTTTGTGTGCAATTGCAGACTTGTGCCTTGATAGGTCTGAATCAGAATTTATAGAATTAATGAATTTGCGGAATGTAATTTTATTAAATTACTTCAAGTGCTCAGGTGGCATCCTTTTGCATTATTTCTCATCACTCAAATAAACTTCGCCCTCTTTTTTACTGGCTATCATTTTCAGCTTTCTATGAGCCATGATATCCTTGAGGCTTATAAGTTCTTTATTATATAAGGAATCGAACCAGATGAGGTAAAACCTTTTCTTTATATAGAACTTGTCTACATCACGCTGGAAGTATTTATGAGGTACCAGTTCAGACGATAGTCCGGTAAAGAGATAAACGGCTTCGTTTGCATCCGAAAAGATAGGAATTTTGGGGTCGAACATGTCCTTATGCGATTTCAGGTAAGGCGCAAATTCCGATTTGTTCCAGCTGTCGTCACTATATCCGGGTACACCATAATCATTCTCGTCATCATAACGCTGATAATCGGTCAACGCGGTAGAATATTCAAAAGCCAGCATCATGATGATCGCAATAGCCGCAAGTGAATATTTAAGTGCTTTTTTATGTACATCCACCAAAACATCAGGTACCCAACTGGTACACGAGATCAGCAGCGGAATAAACATAGGCGCCAAAAGCCGGCTATTGATCTGCTCATATCTCGAAATAGTTGCCGATACAATAATAAACCCACCGTAAACTACCGTAAATGCAATTACAATGTTCTCATAACTGTTTATGCGCCGTTTCCATGTTTTCCAAACCAGCACAGCTATCAGTGCAAGCATGATCACACTGGTAACCAATATGGCATAAGCATCAGCCTTATCGCTCAGACTGCCCCAATCGTTTATCACGGTGCCTACAAAATACAGGTTCTTGCTGAAAGGAGTGATCGACGGCTCGCGGGTACCGGTGCTTAAACCCGTTGAAAGCCGGTTTAATATCAAATTTGCCGCAAGCAACGAGATG
>JBQCEA010000345.1:0-4717 GCA_051960695.1 Mucilaginibacter sp.
TGATAGCCGGGCATAAGATCCTATTCTTTCTGCAATCGCATATTGCCAGCGGTGCCCATGTGTGGTACGTTATTATAGCGTTCCTGCGCTGGATTATTGTAGTGGTGATATTCTTTGTTACAGTATCATTATTATACCGGTATGGGCCTGCACATAAACAACGCTGGAAATTCTTAAGCCCTGGCTCTATTTTGGCAACTGGACTGGCAATTTTAACTTCAGCAGGATTCACTTACTATATCAATAACTTCTCGTCTTACAACAAAATCTATGGCTCTATAGGTACACTTATAGTCATTATGATATGGCTTTATCTTAATTCACTCATCATCCTTATTGGCTTTGAATTGAACGCCAGCATCGAACTTTCTAAGCGCAGCATTAAGATAGTGAAGCCAAAATTCAATACTTTTAAATCAAGTAAAACTTCCAATGACGCTGGTTAACTACTGTCAATAAGGCAATTAACTAAAAACCTATTATTTATTTAAAAAAACTTAACATCGAATTTGGCAATTCGGCGCGGTTTTGTACTTTTGCCCCCGGAGAGATGGCAGAGTGGTCGATTGCGGCGGTCTTGAAAACCGTTGACTGTTAAAGGTCCGGGGGTTCGAATCCCTCTCTCTCCGCTGATTGGGAGTCTATTAGATTCCGATAAAGGTTGCTCCACAAAAAGCAACCTTTTTTCTTTAAGTATCAAGAGGTTATGTTGGAAGGCGGGGTTAATTGAAGGTGTTCTAAACGCCTCTTCTCTAAATGTGATACCATCTTTGAACACCCCGTTTAAAATTGAGTGCTGTTGATTTAAAGTAGCCCGTGCGAATAATCCGGGCATATCCACAAGCTGCGGCAATAATTCCAATTCCTTGTTCACCTGGCCCTCAACGTCTTCTTTTAAAAATTCAATTTCGTCTTTCAGCCTTGCACGTTCAGATGAATATTTGCGCATCCATTTCTTGTAGGTAATGCTGTCGATCTCATCGGCCATGAATTTTTCCTCGGCCCTGTTGAGTTTGGTATCCAGCGACGCAAACTGCTCTTCTTTTACTTTAAGTTGTTTAGCACGGATGTTCAATGCATCTTTAAGCCCTTTCCTGACCTTATCAATCAGATAGTCGACTTGCTCTTTGCTGAAACTTAAAAAGTCGAGAAGCTGCTTAAATTTATCATGGATAGCATTGCCAGGTATATTAATGTTGCTATGTTTTATACAACGGTAATATAGATAGTAATTTCGTTTGCCCTTTGAAAACCCTGCAGTCATACTTCCGTTACAGCATGGACTCTTCAATATTCCCTTTAAAGGGAATTCGTCCTTTGGCTGGGTCTTCATCGGCCTCTTTACGTTTAACAACTCCTGCGCCCTCCAGTATTGCTCCTCGCTTATTATTGCGGGATGCAACCCTTTTACATAACGTTCCGGTTCCTTATCGGTTCCAGTGACCTTAACCAAGCCTGCATATAATGGATTACTGAGTATGCGCGGTATGGCCGAATTGCCGTTCTGCGGAAAACCAAGCTTTTTGACATCCTGGTAAATAAGGTAAACGGGCACGCCCGATAAGTAGTCCCTGAATATCTTTTGTATCAGGTATGCGTTGGTCTCATCAACTCTTAAGACGCCTTTCTTTTCAGTTGGTTCTTTCGCATTTAAATAGCCGAATGGTGCGCGGTTAACGTATCTGCCGGATGACTGTGCCTGCCGGATGCCCAGCCTCGCCCTGCGGCGGATGGTAAATAACTCCTGATTGGCGATCAGGTATTTGAATGCCCGCTGCATGAAGACGGACGGGTCTTGCGTATCTATATCAATTGATTCGTTTGTTGCTACTACTTTCAACCCATACTTTTTTTCAAGCTGGTCGATCTTCATCAGGGCCTCCGGCAGATTTCGGCTGAAGCGGTCATGATCCAGCACGATCAGGTAACGTACCTTACCTTTATGTTGTTTAATAAAATTTTCAAGAGCGATATAGTCCGGACGATCAAAAGTATAGCTGCTTTCTCCGTCATCGACAAACAATGCGGTCAAGTCTACTTCGTTGCGCTTACAATAGCTCCTTATACTTTCTTCCTGGTATTCGAGCGAATAATTAGACTGATCCTTTTTACTTTTTCTTATGTACCCGATTGCGTTCATTGGCCTCCCTCACAATTATTTCTATAATAATTTCAGCTAGTAAATTTAATAGATCAATCCCGTTTTTCTCCTTTTCCTGCAATGTATTTACTTCATAATCAGCATTTTTAACATCTGCATAAGAGGATTTTCCATTCTCTGCCATTTCCATTGCACACCTCCTTTATATTTTAAAAATTCACAAGACCGCTTCTTATTTATAATATCCTGCATGTTTGCTGCACCTATAGCTCATTATAAAAGATTGCCGTTTATCTATTTTTCAATCCTGTTCTTTTTCTTGCTGGCTGCTTGCGGAACCCCTTTATTATATCCAGCGCAGGAGAAACCATAACGGCGCATACCTCTATTCCCAAATCCTGTTTCAATGTTTCGATTTCTTTAGTTGTTGCTTCCATATTTCTACCTATCCGGTCATAGTCAGAAACTACCAGAAAGGCTATTGTCTCTTTATTTTTCTGCAACTCAGCCTTTAGTGCTTTCCAGCCTTCCCGTTCAAATCCTGAGCCGCTTACGCCGTTGTCCTTAATTATATGGAGGAGGTTAAGGTTATTTTTTTCGCAATACACCGTGATTTTCTGCGCCTGATCGTTTAGTTTTTCAGCTGTCGGATCATACACAGCTGTCCGGACATAGCCTATAGCATTTGCTTTCCTATTTTGCATTATGTTCTTTTAAAATTGTTTAGTGATACAGGAATGTTGAACCTATTGCCTGTGCTTCTTATGAGGGTTTTTATTTTGTTTCTTCTTCTCTTTCTTCATTTCGAGCCAGTCTGCACAGGTAGTTGTGCAAAAAAAGCGGGATGTGTCATTTTTCATGGCTAAATGCAATGCAGCCTCAATTTCCCCGCGACCGGCAAGCTTGTAAACAGAGAATATTAATTCTCTGTTAGCTTCGCTCATCTGGTTCGATTGGAGACCCTGCAGGATCACAACTTTAGGATAGAGCGTTAACAGCCCGCCTGATAAATATGCCGCTTTCACGCCATCCTTAAATTCCACCGTAACAATATTGTTGTCCTGGTCAGACACCTCTGTTATTTTACCTGCATGGCCTTGCCTCTGTAGCGGGTCTGTTGTCAGGTAAGGATGCACGATCACAGTGCGGCCTATCAATTTATTTTCTTTTGATTTTTTCATAAGAAACCGGTTTGAATATTACTTCGGTCAGGCACTGCGTGCAATAGAATATGGCATTATCATTTATTGTAGCCAACCGCAACGCCTTGCGGAATTTTCCAACTGAAATAAGGTGATAGATTTTTAGAATGGTCAGACAGTCTGTACCATTGGTTACCAATCCGGATGTCAGGGCTGCCAGTATGGCCTTTTTCGATTTCAGCGCTATCAGCGAGTCCGGCAGGTATATGGCATCAGACCTGTCTTTAAAGATTACTTTGCTCAGTAATTTTTCAGGATGAAAAGAAACGATCTTTCCTGTTTCACCCTGCCTGTTCCCAGGATCATAGTCCAGCTTTGGACATACCATTACGGTTAAGCCGATCAGCACATCTATTGGTCTTTTCATTTTCTTATGTTTTGATTGCTGATTCTTTCCTGAGCGAGTTTTACATATTCCGGATTCAATTCATACCCGATAAACCTTCTGCCCAGTGCAGCGGCGACCATTGCTGTAGTACCTGCGCCCATGAACGGATCCAGTATAATGTCCCCTTCTTTACTTCCCGCCCTGATGCATAGCTCCGGGCAGGCTGTTAGGCTTATGCCAGATGATGTCCTGTCTTAAATACCAACCCTGTTTTCTCAAGGCGAAGGACACCATCCAGGGCAGGCCGATGGTGTCCTTGCTTTTTAACTCAGGATGCGTACCGGTGGTCGGTTTGCCGAAGCGGGCCGTATTTTTGGATGGCTTTCCGAATTCGCTGTGTTTGCTTTGATATTTTGGATTGCTGCCGGCTTTGCCGCTGCCCCAGTAAGCATCCCCGAGGTTAAGCCACAAAGTCCCGTCCGGTTTTAGTACCCGCCTTACTTCAGTAAGTATGGCCAGTAAATTCTGCAGATATTCTTCGGGGGTGTCTTCAGCGCCCAACTGGCCTGGCACGCCATAATCGCGCAGGCTCCAGTACGGCGGACTGGTAATGCAGCATTGTACAAGATTATCCGGCAACTGCCTTAAACCTGCCAGGCAATCGCCCGGCAGTATGGTATTCATTTTCACTTCCACTTTTCTACCTCACTTTTTTTAAATTCTCTAATGAATGTCCCGCAATGGATAATTGGCGGTCAGTACTTCTGTCTTTTTCTTTGGGTTTCCACCCTTTATATTGACCGTGACCAGCAATTCCCGTTCGATCTGGCACCAGCCGAATTCGGAGCGGTATCTCTCCAACAGGCCGGTTGGGTAAGAAGATAACAGGAACTTGCCTTTTATGCCCGACAGCAGGCGCAACAAGGCTTCGTAATCCGCTTCGGTATATCCTTTATAATGACCGCAGTTACTGCCCACATAAGGCGGGTCACAATAGAAAAATGCCCCTTCATGGTCGCGGCTCTGGATGATATATAAAGCGTCGGCGCATTCGATCTGCACTTTTTCAAGCCTTTTGGCATAAGC
>JBQCEA010000346.1:0-2061 GCA_051960695.1 Mucilaginibacter sp.
CTGCAACAAATGGCCGAAGTTGATGTACTGGTTAGCGGTACTCAAGGCGATCTCACACTTCCCTTCCCAATAAAATACAAGTTCAATGGCTTTGGATTTATCTTCGGGAAATCTGGCGGAGTGGACATCTGGAAGACTTTCTATAAGTCAAGATTCCGCAACTTCATCAAAGAAATAGGTAAAGTCCCGGTTGAAAATTACGATTTGGTGATCAATGATTTTGAACCTGTTTCGGCATGGGCCTGCTACTTAAAAAATAAGCCCTGCATCGGTTTAAGTCACCAGGCGGCTGTATTATCAGAAAATGCACCACAACCTGATGAAACCGATATGATAGGTAAGCTGGTACTTAAAAACTATGCCCCGGTAACCACACAGTACGGGTTTCATTTTAAGCGTTTTGATGAAAATGTTTTTACCCCTGTAATACGCAAACAGGTTCGTGAGCAAAAAATATCCTATAAAGGACATTATGCGGTTTACTTACCTGCTTATGATGACAACAGGCTTATCAAAAGGTTGACCGAATTTAAGGATGTAGAATGGGAAGTCTTTTCAAAACATAATAAAAAGCCATTAAAACATAAGAATATTTCCATTCAGCCTATCAATAATGAAAAGTTCACCAAAAGCATGGCTCAATCGGCTGGTGTACTCTGCGGGGCCGGTTTCGAAACTCCTGCGGAAGCCTTATTTCTCAAAAAAAAGCTATTGGTTATCCCAATGAAAAGCCAGTACGAACAACATCTGAATGCAGCGGCGCTGAAATCGATGGGCGTACCGGTTGTTAAAAGCCTTAAATCAAAGCACTACGAAACCATTTTAAATTGGATAGAAAATGGCAAGGTAGTAGATGTACACTACCCGGATAACACACAGGAAATTTTAGAGCGCGTAATGCAAGAGAATTACCATTCGGCCATTACAATGCATTTATCCCAGAAAATATAATTAGTTATGTAGATTTGGCACCGTAGCTCACAATGCGGGACGTTGCCTGTTTACATCATGTTGATAAAAAAGCTTAACATTTTTTACGTCGCTGCAACCAGCGCGATCTTGTTAATCGCTTCTTTTGGCTTTTCTCCTGTCTCAAAAAAGCGGATAATTACTCACCATAATGATAGCCTTATAACTGTTCCTTTAGGTGGCAATGCGTGGAGAAACAGCAGCGATACAATTGGCGGAAAAATAACTAATAATGGTATTGTGGAATGGAGCGCTCGTCAGGCCAGCTTTACGGGCTATGTGCGGTTCGGCAAAACAGGAAATTTCAAACTATACCTTGATGCAGTTGTACCATCGGGTAAAAGCAGGATAGCTGTTAAGGCTTCAACTACGACTCAAACTGCTGAAATAAGCGGAAATACTTTTCATAATACCTACCTGGGCGAATGGCATGTGCGGGATACAGGCTATGTGGCTTTTACCATAACAGGCATTGCTAAAAGCGGTAATGTTTATGCTGATATACGCAGCCTGAAGTTAAGCGGAGATGCTGCTAAAAATAAGCTCAATTATGTACCGAATAACGAGGGCGATTCTTTTTACTGGGGAAGGCGCGGCCCATCGGTGCACCTGGGATATAGCATACCCGATGGTGTAAATGCCGAATGGTTCTACAATGAAGTAACTGTGCCGAAGAAAAATGATGTACCTGGCTCCTATTTTATGGCGGATGGCTTTGGCGAAGGATATTTTGGTATGCAGGTAAACTCGCCTACTGAAAGACATATCCTGTTCTCAGTTTGGAGCCCTTTTAAAACCGATGATCCGAAGGCCATACCGGAAGATCAGAAAATTATTATGCTAAAAAAGGGAGAGCATGTATATACCGGCGAATTTGACAATGAAGGTTCAGGCGGGCAGAGCTATATGAATTTTATGTGGAAAGCAGGGAATACCTACCGCTTCCTGGTACATGCTAAACCGGATGAGAAAGGGCGCACCGTTTATACCGCCTATTTCTACGCACCTGAAGTGGGCAAATGGCAATTGATAGCCAGCTTTAGCAGGCCACACACTAATACTTATTTAAAACATCTGCATTCTTTTCTTGAA
>JBQCEA010000347.1:0-4900 GCA_051960695.1 Mucilaginibacter sp.
TTTTCCTGCTGGCATTTACTACAGGCTTATCTGATGCATTGGCCTTAGGCAAGGCGCAGGGTATTTCATCAGATGACATTGCTCAGCTGTTCAGCGTTTGGAACCCTGCTGCGGCCGTATCTGCCAGGCTTAAGCGAATGACCGACGCTAATTTTAGTCAGCCCTCATGGGAACTTCAGATGGCACGCAAGGATGCCGGTTTAATGCTCAGCGGCGCAGAGGACGGTGGCACGCACCTGGTGACCATTCCTGCCATTGCCGCGGAAATGGATAAATGGATAGCCGCCGGGCATGGTAACGACGACTGGATGATAATTTCCAAAGAAAGCATTTAACAGCGACTTGCCCAACCGAATCAGGGAACACTGACCCGTTTCCTGATTCGCACTTTAGTGCCGTTCATTGGTAATTCTTTGTTACTCAGCCGAATAATAACCGGACTAAACAATAGGTAAATTTTACCGTTTATTTAAAATGAAACGGGTAAAAAAACACAAACCGTTAAATGTGGCTAAAGTAAAAAGCACCATTCGCGGTTGGAAAATTACCTATATTGTCCTTGTCATAATCGTTTTGGCGCTGATCGTGCTCAGGCTTGCACTGCCGGGTATCGTTAAATATTACGTCAATAAACAATTGAATGAACTGCCGGGCTATACCGGCTATGTAGATGATATTGACATAGCGCTTTGGCGCGGTGCCTATGTGATCAAAAGCTTACACCTGAAAAAGAAGACCGACCCGCCAAAGTACCCATTCTTGTATATTGAGCGGTCGGACCTTTCAATAGAATGGGGCCCATTATTTCACGGAAGACTGGTGGGAAAGGTAACCTGCGACAGGCCTGTTCTTAATATCCTGGCGACCGAAAGCATCTCCAAAGAGCCTTCAAAAGATACCTGGACAGCCACGTTGAAGGCGCTGATGCCCATCACCATAAACTTGTTTACCGTGAACGATGGCCGCTTTGCATATTATGATTTTAATAAAAAGCCTGCACATGGCTGGCATATAGACGATCTGCATCTTGTAGCCACAAACCTGGCCAATGTACAGAAAAAGGGCGACCGCCTCCCGTCGGATGTTAACCTTACCGGAACAACCATTGGCGGCGGCAAGTTGAGGACGTATGCCAAAGTAAACGTTTTAAAACAAATGCCTGACTTTGATGGCGGAATACAGCTAACCAATATCGACCTGCTTAGCCTAAACCCTATGCTGGAGGCCGATGTAAAATTTGATGTTGAACGCGGAAGGCTTGACCTGTTTAGCAAGCTGAGCGTGATAAACGGCGAGATAAGCGGTTATATGAAGCCATTTATCAAAGACCTGAAGGTGCTGAATGTGAAAAAGGACATTAAAAAGGGCGGCCCAATACGGGTTGCAAAAAAAGCCATCGTGGGGCTTGTTGCCGGTATATTAAAAAACCATAAAACTAAAAAGATAGCTACCATTGTGCCATTGCATGGCAATGTCAACAATCCCAAAACCAGCGCATGGGAAACGTTCCTGGGCATATTAAAAAATGCCTTTATACAGGCACTTCACGAAAAAATAGGCGGCGATAACCCGGATGAGGAAACCTCGAAAGGATAGACGGTTTCAAATTTCAATCACGCGTATAATATGCATCAGAAATAATAGCATTGCCATTCAAAAACCAGGCTACCGAATGTATGCGGATAGTATTTCTTTAGTGTATTAACCGCATTGACTGTTTTTTTTGATAAATTCTTCAAATCAGAACATCTTGCTGTTTTACAATGTATATCACGAAGTAGTTTAGAAGGGACTATCGCTAAACGATGTGATGCTGCAAACAAATTAAATAAAGAGCCGTCTTTTAAACGGTTATGTAAGTGTGGGTAAATTAGTTTCTATTAAAAACCTGATGTAATTCCCGGTTGTTGGCGCTTTAATGCGTTGCAACCTATTTATGCTTTCTACCCTCAATTACCATTCATTTTATAAATTAACAAAGAAGCCGGCTTGCCGCCAGCCGCTCTTGCAGCTAAAATAAACAGCCTCAATTGGGGTATCCACAAGGAAGTACGCGCACCATGCCTTGTAGCAATATTGGCTACTTCATTATACTGTTTGGAAGAAATTTGTTTGAAAATATTGATTGAGCCGGCACCGCCGCTGATCAGTAATAATTTCGCTTTATCGTCCCAATAAAAGTCATCGACATCACCAACCATGCCTGAACTAAATAGCTCTTCCCCGGTATTACTGTCGAGCACTTTAAGCGTGGCAGGCACGCGGTAGCCAATCATAATGCGATGCTGGATACTGTCATAAGTCATTGGAAAATTTGCACGCGGCAAAAGTCTTTTCCATTGTTTTATCAATTTCCTGCTTTTAATATCAACAACACCAACCATGCCGGAACCTGGAAGATTTACCCAAAGCAGCTGTTGCCTGGTATCAATTTGAAAAGATTCAGGGTGTGAGGGCAATAAGATTGACGGCAGCTTTTGATGTGTAGCTGCGTTGATAATGCCAATGCCGCCATTACCATATCCTACATATACTAAATCATGTTCCGCGTCGTACCTCACATCATCGGCATCATCGTCATATTTGACAGATGCAATTTTTTTGAACGTGTTAGAATCGTAAAACACACATTCACCTGTACCGCCATTTGCTATAAAAAATTCGTGATGTTTAGAGATATAAGCTACGCCCTGTGGCTCACTAAGTCCTGTAATAGTTTGAACAACAGTGTTTTTTTGAAGATCGACAAGCTCAACAGTATTATTACCTAATGCAGCAACGTAAATAATTTGATGCTGAAGATCAACATCAAGATGATCAATTCGTCCATTTACATCCGGCAAAGGTATTTCTTTTTCAAATTTCAGCAGGGTTTGTCCATAACCCAGATCATGGCTGCAGCCGCATAGGGCAAATATCAGCACGATACTCCATTTCATTAAAAATCCTTCTTTCATAGCTTTTCTAAGCTATTATAAAATTCTGTATTTATTTTGAAGGTGAAGTGTCAAAAATTACCAAAAAACGGTGAAAATCTGACAGCGAACTGCTGTAAAAATTTCAGTTTTTAAGGCTGGCACGCCGATTGAAGAACACTTTTTTGAACGCGCGTTCTTATTCATAGTTTTTAATTAATTGCATTCGTAACAGTCATTAAAGTAATTTAAGGAGGAACGACCTATGACATTGGTTAAATTCAATCCCGAAAAAACAAATAGCAACCTGTTACCAGGTTTCAGCGATGTATTCCAAAACTTTTTTAACGATTCGTTTTTTACCGACCGCATGGTAACCCGTGTGCCTGCAGCCAACATCAGCGAGAGCAGCGATCATTACCACATTGAACTGGCTGCACCCGGTTTAAAGAAAGATGATTTTAAACTACAGCTGGACGACCATGTACTAAGCATTTCGGTAGAGCAAATACAAAATGACAAACAGCAGGAACGCTCTTACAGCAAGCGCGAATATAGCTACAGTTCCTTTGTGCGCTCTTTTACGCTGCCCGAAAGTGCCGACGACCAACAGATAGATGCCCGCTATGAAGACGGTATCCTGTTGATCGACATCGCTAAAAAAGAAGAGGCGAAATCGGTACGCAGGCAGATAGAGATCAAATAAAGCCATGATTGATTTTAAAAGGCAGGGCCCCTGTTACCGGGGCCTTACCAATTTAAAATGAGCTATGAAAACTGAATTTGACATCCTGATCAGTTTCCGTACACCGAACGGTTTTAAGGTATGCGGACAATATGCACTGGGCGATGACCGCCAATTCGCAGAATCTGTTTTTGATGCACTTACCGGTCGGGACGACCCGGATAACAAGGGCCCGCTGCACCTGGATTTGCTGGAAACAACTGATGGATTGCCTGTAGGTGTAAAAACGATCAGTTGCAAAGTCCATGAGCTTTCCGCAAATTGCAGTTATATTATACGGGAGCTTTTCCGGGCACATGCCATTGAGCCGAAGTGAGTTTTAAATTCTATACAATTGCTTCAATGGGCTTTAAGCTTTGTTCTACGATCAAGGCTGTCCGGCAAAAGCCTGTTAAATGCGGCCCTTCCAATAGCGAGTAAAGTTTGTCCAGGTCATCGTCGCTCCCGATCTTTTGCACGATCATGTAACCCTCTCCCATAAAGCTCAGTATTGCACCGTGCCTTTGGATAGTGTGCCAAAAGCTATTGTTCTGTGCCTCTGCCGATAACCGGTAAAAACCTGCCTTCTTTAATTCAGTAGAGCTTGGATACACAACAACCGAGTAAACCCCGATGATCTTTTTCAGCTTCTCAGCTAAAATGGTTGCTTCATCTGCCGGCACAGCAGCCTCAATGGTTACCATAATCATATCGCTAACATCCGTACGTGATACATTTAAACTATTAACATCATAATAACGGCGGTTAAAGTGAATTAACAGCAACCCGAGCAGTCCTTTTCGGTCGGCAGCGTAAATACAGAAGATCATTTGGTTGTTGTGTTTTGCTTGCTTTTTCATATCTCATTTAATGGAATAAAAAAGCCCCCCGGAGTCATCCGGGGGGCTAATGGTGATAAATATTTTTTAAATGACAGCTCAGCCTACCCCGGTGATTGAAGTATAATAATGACAATGATAATAATTGATATTATCACACTTGATCCTTTATGGTTTAAAGCAGCTGTCATGTTCATTCTGTGGGGTGCAATATAAAAATCTTTAATTGTAATATATAAAGGCTTCAAGCTATTTTCAAAATACCTCGTAGTGTTGTAACAGCAGGCCATACGGTATTTTAGGAACTATCCATGTAGATTTTGGCGGCAGTATCTCACCAGCATCAGCTACCGCTATCAGTTGCTCAACTGTAACGGGACAAAGCGTAAAGGCAATGGTATGCGGGTGCAATTCAATAAGCG
>JBQCEA010000348.1:0-8942 GCA_051960695.1 Mucilaginibacter sp.
CGTCGTGGCCAATAACGGCAATATGAAATTTTCGACGCTTTATGGACTGCTCGACCTCAGCACCGGCAAATGGTTAACCTTTAAAAAGCTGGAAAAGAAGAAGATTGATGGCTCCGATTATTTAACCGCTTATAATCTTTGGTATAAGGATAATTTTGGCCTGATCTACGTGCCATTTAAACATTCGTTAAGCAGCAATATCGATCTTAGTGTTCAATTGAATAACTACTAGCGTTTGACATAATTACCTTAATAAACGCTTCCAGTGAATCGAATGGGGTTCTCGCCAATGATATGTCTATCTGTTGATCATTTCACGCGGTTTCGTAGATAAGTAAGATTATATCAGCCCATCAAATGACTATTAAAAAAATCACCGGGTAGCTTAGATTTTCACAGAATTAAACCGCTTCTGACAAAATATCCCCCCGTTGGATATGTATTGGGATCGCCACCTCATGTCCGATATATGACGCAAATACACATTGCCTATTTTATCGCGATACAGTCAAGCGATCGCCGGCGCGGCCCTGGCTGTTTTCGGGATCGAACCATTGCCGGCAGACCATCCCTTCCGCACACTGGACAATGTACTGGCGACATCGCATATCGGCGATGTTACTGACGATACTTACTGCATTTTTTATGGCGATACGGTGAAAGCGATCGAGCAATGGCTGGCTACCCGGAAACGATAAATTTTTATACCTTTACTCATATAATGATGGGCAACCCGCCCATCATTATGATAAGGTTTAGGTTAAAGCCCCCAAACAGCGACTGTAAGGGGGCTTTGTTTTACCACTTGTTTCCCATCAATTTCACCTTCGTTTTTTCTGCGGTAATCTCTTCTTGGGCGTTCAAACGAATGTTCAGGCTCTGTTTGTCAAACGGTGGCATCGTTAGTCAGCGGAAGCTCAAAAGTGAAGGCGGAGCCTTTACCGGGATTGCTTTCTGCAAAAATGCTGCCGCCATGGTGTTTAATAATTTCAGCGGAGATGAACAGTCCTAACCCCATACCCTGGAAGCGGTGATCGGTCTCGATCCGGTTAAATCTTTCAAACAGCTTGTCCATATCATTTTCTTCGATGCCGATGCCAAAGTCCTCAATGGTCACCAGCAGCCTGCCATCACCGATTGCCGAACGAATCAGTATCTGGCCTCCTGCCGGCGAATACTTCACGGCATTATTCACTAAGTTAATAATCACCTGCCCGATCCGCTGCCGGTCGGCGGTTATTCGAACCGGCGCTGACTTTTCCAGCACCAGGCTGCGGCCGGGGTAAACGTGGCGCATGTTTGCGGTGGTTTCCTCCAGGAGCACGCCGAAATCAAATTCTTCCGGGTTATACTTCAATTGACCTGCGTTGATCCTGGAAACGTCCAGCAGATCACCGATGAGGCGTTCCATACGGTTTACCTGGCGAGATGCTTTAGGGATTAGCCGAAAAGAACCAGATTCTGAAGGAATGTCCCTGATGGCCAGTTGGAAGAACGCCTTGATCGTAGTCAAAGGCGTTTTTAGCTCATGGCTGGCCAGGCTGATGAACTCGTCTTTCTTCTTATCAATTTCTTTTTGCTGCTGAATATCAATTATAGCGGTTTCCAGTTCCTTGCTGGTTTCCTGGACCTGCTGCTTCAGGCCCTGCTGGGCTGCACGAACCTGCCGGGTCATGGTATTGAATGATGCCGCGAGTCTTCCCAGTTCGTCCCTGGTCTGGATGGGTACCTGCACTGCGTAATTGCCGCCGGATATTTCCGAGGCGGCATTGTCCAGTTCTGTTAGCGGACGGGTGATGCTCCGGCTGAGCAGCCAGCCGCCAAGACTGCCAGCGGCAACGAGAAATAGTCCGGCAACGACCACCCAGCGTAAAAAAGTATGTGAGGTCTCCAGGAAAGACGCGCCGGAAAGCTCCACCAACACATCCCAGTGTGAACCTGGTACATTACGCACCGACCCCAGGCGGTCGCTGCCATCGCCGCGTTCATATTCAGCTACTTTACGAAGATTCCCCAAATCGATGGGCGGTCCGGGTACTGGCTTGTCCAGGTCGGTCCAAAGACTGCCATCATCATTGCCGAAATACAGGCTGCCGCCACTGCCAATGAGCTGACCGAATTGTTCGATGCTTTCGCGGCTTGCATACAAGTGCTTCCAGTTGACCAGATAGCCAATCTTTTTGCCGCTGTCGCTGATCTGAACAATGACGGGAAAATACATTTGAGCATGCCGGTATACGATCCGGCCGGCGCTTAAGGCGTTTAGTAAGGCGTCGGGTTTTACACGCAATGCCGGATCACCTGCATGTAATAGCTCATGTTTCCCGGCATTGAGCAATTCAACGGCTTTATTGGTGGTATCCTTCTGCAAATAAGCCTGTAAAGAAGAGATTGCGCTGGCGCGGGCCGCATTTTGCGGCGAAGCGACGAACTGGTGTATATGTTCCTCCTGGGAAAGCTCTTTTGCGGAAGCCGCGAACCGATCTACGGATTCCTTGAACATGACACTGAGCTTATCCGCCAGCGCCGTAACGCGGTCGGCGCCTGCGCTCATTCCGGCCTTTCTTACCGCCAGGTAGGATATCCAGCTAAAGGTGCCAACGACAATAGCCATCAAAATGAAAATATAAAACGGCAGCTTCTGCTGGATCGAAAGATTCAGCCAAAACGCTGACCAATGCAGGCCGGACTGGTCTGCGCTTAAGTCGAGATCAGCGGAATGTATTACTTTTACCTCTTTAGTCACTATTTAGCGGATGCGAAATCAAATTTAGGAACTTCTCATTGCAATTAACAGCTAAGGTCGGTTTTGGTTTCAACCGTTCCTCAGGTTGCTAATTATTAGGTTTAACTGCCAGAAACTCTTTTAATTTTTTATTTTTATGCACCTTATTAATTATTGATGACTGAAAGTATCTTACTGATTGAAAATGATAACGATATCCGCGATATCATTACTTATGTGCTGGAGGATGAAGGATTTGCCGTGTTGCACACGTCCTCCCAAGTAGAATTGGATGCGATCACGCGGCTTAAACCCGACCTTGTGCTGATCGACGAATGGCTATCGGCCGAGCCCGGCCACCGGCTTTGTTTGCGGATCAAGCAACTGGAAGCCTTTAGCGCAATACCGGTGATTATCCTGTCTACAGCCGGCAACATTGAACAAATCACGGCGGAATGCCGCGCGGATACCTATATCCGTAAGCCATTCGATCTGACCGAACTGCTGGGAACGATAAAGAAACAACTGTCACGAAGAGCCTGATCAGCAGGAACTTTAATATCCGCATCTTTTGTTGAGCGGCTTTAATTTATTG
Source organism: Mucilaginibacter sp. (assembly GCA_051960695.1). Lineage (GTDB taxonomy): Bacteria > Bacteroidota > Bacteroidia > Sphingobacteriales > Sphingobacteriaceae > Mucilaginibacter. Next base: position 3,321 of record JBQCEA010000348.1, read on the forward strand.
CTGTCATTACAACAAACAGATGGTTTCCCCTTTTCATTTATTCGAGTACTGGTAGCTTGCTCATTACCAAAATACTTTACACCAAACCAAGTTGTTTTTAAATCGGTTATAGTATTAATAAAGTTTCACCATGATGACCAAGCAACACGAAACCACACCAAACGAACCCACGGAATCTCCGGCACAGCCCGGAAAGCCGGAGGTAGATCTGCCCCGCGATCCGAAAACGCCGGACATACCCAGAGAAGCACCTCAACATGAACCGCGCGAAGTACCGCAGGAACCATTGCCGCAGCCGGATATCAGGCCAGAAGGACCTGGTTCATTATTGAATAAAACGGAAGTCTGAATAAAAGAAATATTATGTCCTGGCACAACGGCGATTATCCGCCATCCTATAAAAATCAACCCAAATACCTGCACGATAAGGCGACAAAGATCGCGAATCAAGTGTTAAAATCAAGGGGCAATGAAGGCGAGGCTATCGCCACGGGCCTGAAACGGGCGCGAGAACATTTTGAGTAGCATCCGGATGAAATACCCGCAGGAGAAGAGGGAGATTAAGATAAAGGTGAATTAAAAGGAGGAAGTCTGATTTATAATCGATAAAATGGCAAACATTCAAAAGTATCTGCGTTATACGAAACGTTAAGTTTAGTCCAACTCTTCCAAAATCAATTGTTGAATGTCCATCTTAATCCTTAAGTAATTATCCCGTACAACTTCAGGCGTCATCTTTCTGATCGAAGGCAATTCCTGATAGCTTGCTTCTTCTTTTGCGATAGCCTGATGATCATTGATAATCCGTGCATGGAATGCTTTAAATTGAATAGGTTCGCCGGGATTATCTGCAACAACGCCAACAAATTCGCCCGACGAAAGGGTTGCGATGGTCGATACCGGTATGGCAGCGTCCAATTGCCCCGAATAGCTGACTGACGTGTCGCTACTGCTGACCGATGTGCTTTGCCGGTCCTGCATAATCTTTCCGAACGTTTCCGACAAAGCCTTTGCTGTTTCGCCTAAAACCTGACCACTGATCACATTACCTGAAATATTCATCACCACCTCGGCCTGCTCTTTGCCATAGTCACGCTTCAACTGGCTGTAATCCTGCAGCGCTATAGTCGTGGCCACTTTGTTCGACCTGGCAGTGGCCATCAGCGTATCGATGCCGTTAAAATAGATCGTTGGAAACTCATCGAATATAATGCTCGATTTGAGCTGGTCTTTTTTATTGACCAGCTTGATCATTTTCGTGATGTAAAGCGATAATACCGCGCCATAAACCTGCTGGCGCTGCGGATTATTGCCCATACAGATCAGTTTCGGTTCCCGGGGATTATTTAAATCCAATGTGAAGTCGTTCCCCGACAATACGTAATACAATTGCGGCGAAGCGAGCTTAGCCATAGCAATGCCCGCGCCTGATATCTGGCCTTCCAGTTGATCCATTGCTTCGTTGTCATAAGCAGAGATAAAAGGATTGATCAGGGCCTCGATCTCCGGTTCCTTTTTTAATACCGCAAACAGCTTTCGATACTCAACCTGCATCAGTTCGATGACATGGGGCAGCGTACAATACTTGCCGTTTTTATATTTATTCAGATACCAAATAATTGCGGTAACGTAGATGATCGGCGACTCGACAAAGAAGTCACCTTGTTTCCTGATCCATTCCCGGTTCAATCCCATCATGATCGTCCGGGCAGCTTCCATGGCATCGGCAATGTCTTCCATAGTTGCGGGATCGAGCGGATTGCAGCGGTGTGAGCTTGAAAGGTCATCGAAATTGATCACATAAATTTGAGGCTTAACCGGATAGGCATCACTATTATTGATCAACGTATTGTAAGCAATCCGGGTAAGATCAGGGTATTTAAAGTCGTATATAAACATACTGAAGCCCTTCCGGATATGCTGCGTGATGATATGGCGTACGGCATAATAGGTTTTTCCGGCACCGGGCGTCCCGAGGATGGCCGTTCCCCTGAACGGGTTGATGATATTGATCCAACTGTGACGGGTTTTGCCCTTCAGCATGTATTGCGCGGGCAGGTTGACCGACTATTCATTTTCCAGAAGCCGCTCTTCCTGGGGAAAGGTTTCGTTTGCTTTATTGAAAACATCCTGTTTGAATTTTAATTTTAGCAGCCTGGAAATCCATGTGCCACCGGCCAAAATAAGCAGGTAGCCCAGGCCGGTTGTTGCCATATACATGGAAGCTTTGATCATGACCGTTGCTTCTAATAGTAGCAATAACTGGCTGCCAAAGAACAACAAGAGGCCGATCGCGATATATCCAAGCGCGCTTCGCAGCCTGATCTTTTCTTCCCGGCGGCCCCTGGCACCGATCAATGAAACGGCCAGTAAAGCCAGCGAGGATAATTTAGCTGAAAAAGCACTCTGGAAAATCTGCACCCTGGCAAAATTGCCAATGATGCGATCCGTAAAAGGCATGGTCAAGCGCCATTCATGGAATGCGCCATAACAGATCATGTAAAAATGGATAGCCAATATAACCAAGCTTAAAAGCCGGGTAAAATCAATGATACGGCGCAGGCCGTGTTCGTTTTCACCAGTTTGCATAGTCGATATTTTATTGTTGCGCCCGCTTTTTTCGTTTTCGCTTCCGTTTCAATTGTACGGGTAAATAGTCGGCAGCTTTGGGATCCTGCATAAGGGCTTCCAGTAGATTTGAAGACGGCGTCATACCTGCCAGTTCGCGCGAATGAGTTTGATCTTTATTGAAGGTCTGGGATTGTCCGGTATCAGGCAGAAGGCGCTGGCTGATCGCGTTGGCCGCATACGCTTTATCCAAGTCGCTGCCATTAAATACCGACTTTTTAAATTGATCAATATAGGTGACGCCGTAAAGCTGCCCCTCCTTGTTTTCGCGGAAAACGATCCGGATATTTTCTTTTCTCAAGCGGTACTCCAATTGCCTGCGCGTTAACCGGGTATCATCGCCAATGGCTTTGTCGAGCTGTTCTTTGAGCATGGCCCGGTATAGTTTACGGCTTCGCCCATTCTTCTGGAAAACTTTTTCCAAATTTTTTAAAGTCGGCTTATTGTACAGGTCGCTGGACTTGATCGCCACACCGCGCTTATTACCCAACTCATCGATGGCAGTGTAAACCAGGCCCTGTCCTTTAAACATCCGGCTATGTTCGTTGCCACGGTCAGCCAGTATGTTGTATTGCCTTAACACCGCATTTAGTTCGCTTAGCGAAGTGAAATTATACTGGCTTACAATCGTATTTACGATATTGGTGATAGCCCGTTTCGTTTCCGTTTGCCCGTACTGTAATTTTTCGAGCGGCAAAGGCTTTAAACCCAGCATCCGTTTTTGCGAACGGCTTTCAGCGACTACCAGGTTATATTCCTGTTCCAGTTCTTTCCGGGCTTGTTCTGAACGCCCTCTTCCAATGTTGTGCAGGCTAATTGCCTGGCCGTTTCCTTTCACATTAGTAGTGAGAATGTGGATATGAGGGTGCCCGGCATCGAAATGCTGGTAAACCAGGTAGGGCTGGTCGCCGAACCCGATCTTTTCCACATAGCTGCCCGCGATAGTGGTAAGCTGTGCCTTATTAAACTTTTCGGAAGGATCGAAATTCAGCGAAATATGAACTGCGTTGGTTTTCACCCGCTTGTTTTTTTCCTGCAGCAATTCCAGCCTGTTCAGTTTCTGGCTAAAGGTTAAGCCATCCGGCTCCACGCCATAGCCGGAGGCTTCAATGCATTGGGCCTGTTTCTCCTTGACTTTATTTTCATTATAATTGAGAATCCCCCTCACGCTTTTGCCAATCGTTATTTTTGCAACCATTTTTTTGCTGAGCGGGATATGACGGATAAAAGGAGCGCAACCCTGGTGTCAACCTGTTTATAACGTTTTAAGATATCCTGTAAATAATGCCATCGCTGACCTTCCGTCTTGCTACCATTGAAATACCGGGTAACCTGGTTAATATTGACGCCGATCGCCTTGAGCTCCTTTTGAATCCTGATCATCACTTCCATCGGCGCGTCCATTGAAGCATCTTTGTGATAATAGATGATCTGCTCTTTTTCTATGATCCGGCGAACGACTTCAGGCACCGTCTGGCAGTCGCTGTTCACCCGGATCTCATCCAGCTTTTTATAAGTTTTTGCCGACAACCGCAGCATGATGATCTCGGTTAGATTTTCATCAGGATGGCTTGCTTTCTTTCTGCCCATAAACGACTTTTATTCAACAGACCGTGCGACTTCGGAGCGGAAGGTCAAGCGGCAAAGACCGCAATTAACTTTTTGATGTAATCAAAAATACATCTGGCTGAACGCGCTGTCGCGGCGTTTTGCATCTTGGCGGACTCACCTCAGTTCCTTCGATCGTCTTTGTTATTGGTATCATTTCACTTTATCCGCAGGTACGGATTTCGCAGTTTGATCTCCCATATCCATTCCTGGGCTTTGGTCTTCCAATTGTTAATTGGCCTACCCCTCGGACCGCACCAATATGAGCTTTCATGATGTTGGAAGAATTGCCTGGCTTCTTCTTCGGGAAACCCTGCCTGGTCAAAAAAGATCAGCACGTATTCCAAGGCTGGCGGCACCTGGCTGCCTAATCCTCCTTGCTGCCTATTGGCGTACTGCATGACCGTGACTAATCTTACGTTCTTCCATGACCTTCAGTATGTCGTCATAATCGAAATAGAGCACCCCGCCGACTTTGGAATAAGGCAAGATGCCGTTGATGCGTAGCGTCAGTAATGTGGTGACGGATATGCCGAGGATCTTGCGGACTTCGTTGGTCTTGAGCCAGCGTTTGGTGGGATGACCATTTGTTTCCTTAATCGACTTTTTGACTTCGGTCAGCAGTTCGTTTTTAAAATTATCCAAGTCTTTCAGGGTGACCAATTGTTCGCCGAATAATTGGGTGTGGCCGCCGAGGCGGCGTTGGGGTTCTCTTTCGCTCATCTTGATTGAGATTAATGATGCGAAGATTAGTAGTTGAACAGTGGTAATTATCCGATCTTATATGAGGTCGGAGGTAATGTTGTGATATTGAACGTGTTTTAACATAATGATGATATCACGAGGGTGGCGGGTTACTTATTCTTCTTTTAAGATTGAATAGTAAACATTATCATCGCGTCAAATCGATTTAAAGAAAATACCGGAGGTGTTTTTCTCGCAAGATTCCATTTTATTCGCTTCGCTTCACGCTTTATAATGGAAATGACTCCATTTCGAGCGCTGAAATTTAATGCGTCTTCGATTATAAGATGATGCCTTTTCGCATTTGGTTGGCAATTCTGTATGTTTTTGTCAAAAAAATTGTTTTGCGGCATATTGGATGGACGTTAATCATGCGATCAAATAAATATGAGAAGTCTTACGAAGCATAATCAAAAGGCTCAATCTCGTATTTCTCAAACAAAAAAGCATCAATTGCATTTTGATCGGTTTCATTTAACAAGTAAGTTTTTTTCTTCAGGGGAGAAGTTGCACAGCCCAAAATGTAATCGATGTAGTTATTGTTTAGCGAATAATAGCTGGAAGAATACGGCTTACTTGTTGATCTAATATAAAACCAAAAAATCTTGCTTTGCATAATTTCCGTGCAAATATTAACTGGTT
>JBQCEA010000349.1:0-2698 GCA_051960695.1 Mucilaginibacter sp.
TCACCATGAACTCCTCTTCAACACCTAAGGTAAACTTGTTCATAATTGTTGGTTTGGTTGTCTAATAGCAGTGGACTTATGCGATCCCTCGCTTATCATTACTTTTTGACTGGAGCCTTTTTCGGGACTGCCTTTTTCCTGATCGGTCCCTCGTTTATGGTTCCTTCAGAAAGTATTTCGTGGTCTATTTTCCCGGTCTCAGCATCTTTTTTGTCTGCTTTCTTTTCCACTTTCTTCTCGCGCTCCAGCAGAGGCAGGTTTGCGGCTGATGTTTTTACGTATTCGCCCCAGGTTAAGTTGTCGACATCTTTTTTATGCTTTTTAGCACGCTCAATGGCATAATCAGCTGCGGTTTCAACTACCCACTCAAAGTTTTCCTGACCAACACTGGTTACTTCGGCATCTGGCGCCGGATTGCAGAAATCAATAGCATACGGTACACCATTGCGTACAGCAAACTCAACCGTGTTGAAATCATACCCCAGGTATTTATTCAGCTTGATAACATAATTCTTTACTGTTTCCAGCAATTTCTTTTCGGCAGGCGCTTTGCCATGTTCATAGCGTAAATGGTGCGGATTGCGCGGCTCGTACTGCATAATGCGCACATGCTTGCCGCCGATACAATAGCAGCGGAAGTAATCATCAAAAGTGATCTCCTCCTGCAGCATCATCACATATTGCTTGGTTAGGTCGTATTTTTCAAAGAATTCATCCTTGTGGTGCAGCTTGTAAACCTCTTTCCAGCCGCCGCCATCAAAAGGTTTCATATAAGCCGGAAAGCCTACATGGTTGAAGATGGCATCCCAATCTAACGGATAAGCCAAGTTACGGAATGATTGCGAAGTAGTATCATTGGGCAAGTCTTTCGATGGCAGAATAACCGTTTTAGGTACCGGCACGCCGATCTTTACAGCCAATGCATTGTTAAAGAACTTTTCATCGGCACTCCACCAAAATGGGTTATTGATAACCGCTGTACCGCAGATAGCAGCATTCTTAAGCGTAGCACGGTAGAAAGGCACATCCTGCGATATCCGGTCGACGATCACTGCATAATCCAGCGGTTCAGCCTGCATTACTTTATCAATATGTACAAATTCAGCTGTAATATCTTTTTCTGCCTTTTGGTTGATACGGTCAACAAAAGCATGTGGAAATGAACTTTCCTGCCCGAAGAGAATGCCTATTTTTTTCATTGTAGTTGTGTGTTTTTTATGGTGATGATGCTATCGATAACCAAATACTTTAATTGTTCCGTTCTTTATCTTGTAACAGTACAAGTGGAACAGCCCAAAACCAGAGGATGTCACACTGAGCTCCGTCGGAGTGTCTGCGATAGCCTTACCCGCCATGCTTCGAGTGCCTCAGCATGACAGTCCTTTATCGCCATCCCCTTTGCGATTGCTTCGTTGTCACGCGTTGGCCTCTCCTCGCAATGACAAAGCCTTTTACCTTTCCGCTTTCGCCTTTCACCTTATCTTTTTCCCTCCATTCAACTTAATTCAACTCAATCTAACCCAATCAACCTACTTTACCGTCGACAAATAATGCGGGAACATCTCGCGCCAAATGGGCCAATCATGACTTGCGAAAGGGCGGATGTCCAGCCAATGGTTAATGTTCTTTTGCCTTAAAATGTTTGACAGGTGTTCATTATCAGCCCTGCAAATGTCATGCTCGGTTGTGCCCAGTACAATGTCCATCTGCCATAATTCGGCCTGGCTACTGGCGGGTAAAAAATCCACAGGGTTATTATAAAACACATCATCATTATAAAAACCATCCACAAACTGCTTAATGTCGAACGCGCCGCTCATGCTGAACAGGTGGCCTGTCCTGTCGGGATGTTTTAGCGCAAAATTGGCCGCATGGTATCCGCCAAAACTGCACCCTGCGGTCGCTACTTTACCTACGCCCGTTTCCTGCATGGCCCAGGGCGTAAGCTCCTCGTACAGCATCTTATCGTAAAAATTATAATTACGCGCCCTATCGACCGGGGCAATGCTCTTATTGTACCACGTTAGCCAGTCGAAACTATCCGGGCAATATATTTTTACCAATCCTTCATTTATAAACCAGGCAACCGAATTGATCAACCCTTCATCTTTATTCTGATAATAACGGCCTTGCGAGGTCGGGAAAAGGATAACCGGGTAACCCCTATCGCCAAAAACCAGCATTTCCACGTCGATGCCTAAATTATGGGAATACCATTTGCGATACTGTTCTGTCAAAATAGTTGCTTTATGTATGAAAGTTAACTGGTTTGATTTAAAAAGACAACATTCTGTCAATTTATTCAACATATTGACTTTTAAATAGATTGAAAGGTTATTTTTGCCCACTTTAAGATTTGTGAAGATGTATCTGAACTGGAACGTGAGCGAAATGACTATTGCCGAAGCTGAAATAGCAGTTGATTCTGAATTCCTGAAAAGGGATGTTTCAATAACTTTATTATTACCGGAAGGCCGTGAGTCGTCCGACCCAATAAACCTGCTTTTACTGAACGATGGTCAGGAAGCAACCAACCTCAACTTATTGCAGATAATAGACGGCCTGTACAATGCAGGTGCTATAAAACCAACCGCCGTTGCCGCTATACATGCCGGTACCGGGCGTTTGCAGGAATACGGCGTAGCCGGTAAGCCCGATTTTAAACAACGCGGCTCCAAAGCTGATGCCTACACCCAAT
>JBQCEA010000350.1:0-6346 GCA_051960695.1 Mucilaginibacter sp.
GGTTGCAATGGCGACCATTCTGCACACTCTAATATTGATACCGTAAAAAATAGGTATGGTTCAGGCATAAATGATACAACTAAGGTGTCTGGAAAAAATATTGATACCGGTAAAGTAACTACTACAACCGGGGATGCATCATCCATAGATAACAGTGCTTCGGGTGGCACTAAGATGAGCAAGGATACTATCAGACCAAAAGCGCCGGCTAAAAAGCAATAGTGTGATGACAGTTAAAACAAAGCATAAGCATACCAGAAAAAAATGGTCGGCTAAGGTGACACATGAAAGTAATGCGCTTGATCTGGAAAAGGATATCTTCAAATCAGGTGATCCGGATAAAATAGCTTCATCGCTAAAACATTCGGCCGAAGAAAGTCACCGGCGCAAGGGATCGCCTTTTCAAAGCGCTATGTCAATGCTAAACTTTTATGAGAATAGGGCAGGGCATAACTTATCCAAAAGACAGCGTGCGCCTTTAGAGAAGGCTAAAAACAAACTTCGCAAACTTTTTGGACGACCGGAGAAATAGCATTACTTTACTGTATCAAGAGCTTGTACCTGCTTAATATAAGCGCTGGGCAGAATAGCATTTTTTAATATATCCTGTAACCGAACTAACCTAAAAAGCTTGTAGATATAAACTATCGGCATTAGCCATTTGGTTCGGCCAAGCGAAAGTAAACGGTTTACTTCCGGAGGTACAACCAATACCTGGGCTTGTTTTAGTACGATGAATCTGAGCAATCCGAGATGCTTTTTGTATTGTTTATAAAGATCGGGCGTATACTTGCTAAAGACCAGTCCGGTTTGCAATTGGCGTTGCCGGGCAGCTAAATAATCAGGATAAGTTGGCGGCAGGTTTTTAAGCTGCATTCTTTCGCCCACCCGATAAAAAACATCAAATACTTCGGCTTTTTCGGTATCGCTTAGTTTCTGTTCCATAAGCTCATAGGCTCGGATGGAATAGTCTATCAGCATATAAAGTACTTCAAGATAAGCTTCATTAGGTATATGTTCGCCGCGACTGGATTCAACGCTTTTATGAATAGCAGTTATCTGATCAATGGATTTCAATGCTGTTTCCCGCTCTGAAAAAATGATCTGCCTTGAATAATCCACCGTACTGAACAATCGCCCAAGCGGGTCAGCCGGAAGCTTTCCGGTAAAATATAACCAATCAACTGCGCGGTTCAAAGCGAACTCGGCTGAAGCACCGGCGAATATGAATAAAATGGTATCAGCCTTTCCCCATATCTTTCTAACGATGGAATCTGGTCTCACAAAGTAGGCGTCCATATATTAAAAACTCAATTTTAGGCAGATTCTTATCTTTTCAAATCAGTCACCGCCATAAAAACGGATAAATCCATCTTGAAGATATCGAGACGATCAGAATATCAAGAATCAGTATTAGCAGGAACAGAATAAAATAGCCGAAATTTAATCTCATACAAAAGTACTTTGTAAAACAAAGTAAATAAAATTAATTCAACACTACAAGAAATAATTCATCAAAAAATTATTACCGGCCTAATAAAAATAGCAGAGGCACATCTAAGCGCTTATGCCATGAACGTTCGGAATGGTCCATTCCGGGATATTCACGACTAAGCCAATTCTTCTCTGTATAACCGCCGGCTTTCATAATACCGTCAGCTTGCAATTGGTAGGGTTGATACATGGCATCAAGGGTTTTATCGCCGTGGTCGAAATATATTTTGTGGTTTTGGGGCGAGGGTAGATGTGTCTTAAGATATTGCAGGAACGCCGCCGGAACAGGATTGTTTTTTGATTCAAATGTTCCGGGCCAGTGGGTTGACAAGCAAGCAGCACCGCCAAATACCTGGGGGTATTCGCAAATAGCATACATGGATATTAAGCCGCCCATGCTCGAGCCAGCTATAAAAGTATGCTGCTGATCAGGCAGGGTACTGTAATGGCTATCGATGTAAGGCTTCAACTCCTGCACTAAAAACTTAAGATAATTATCAGATATAGGACCATTTCCCATTAGCGGTGTGCCTTTGTCGCGGCCAATGTCCAGTATTTTTTGCTGTTCCACCGGAGTCAGGCTTTCAAAGGCTTTCTGCGGAAAGTACTCAGGAAAACGTTTTAAGCCGTTGTTCCATATACCAACCACTATGCAATCTTTTATCTTTTTTTCAGCTAATAATTTGCACATCCATTCATCCACACCCCATTCCTGTTTGTTCCACATCAGTGTGCTGTCGAATAACGCCTGGCCATCATGCATATACAACACTTCATACTTTTTATTCGGTGTATAACCTTCCGGAAGCCAGATGTCAACATTCCGTGAATCAATATACTTAGAAGGGAATTTCTCCAATCGTTGCACCTGGCCGCAACCTACTTTTGGCAATTGTGCGGATACGCTATTTGAACTGAAAATTAGTATCAGTAGGGTAACTGCAGACTTAAAAAAGGCTTGTGGATACTTCATTTGTAATAACTGATTCAGCAAATGTATTGGCTTAACTGGCTGACCGCAATGCTTAAACGGGCCAAAATGTGGTCTATTTAATCCGTAAAGTTTTTACCAGGCCCAGCAACGGAATAGTTTTTTCAACCGTCTTATTAAATAAATTCATAACTTCAAGTACAAAACCGAGCGCGCATGAAACCCCTTTTTGTTTTACTGTTGGCTTTTTTGGTTACACTTTTTGCAGCCCGCTTAATAGGCGGCGACTGGAATTACCTGCTGGCCGGCAATATTGCCATGGCCGTTATGCTGCTGTTCACTGCGATAGCGCATTTTATATATCGTGAAGGGATGACGATGATGGTACCTGACTATATGCCGGTAAAGAAAACATTGGTCTATCTAACGGGAATAATAGAAGTGCTTTTTGCCATCGGCTTATGTATACCTGATACCCGCAGATTAGCTGCCGACTTGCTAATACTTTTCTTTTTGCTGGTGCTACCGGCCAATATTAATGCTGCGCAAAAAAGTGTCGACTATCAAAAAGCTACTTATGAAGGCCATGGAGTAGGTTACTTGTGGTTGCGCATCCCTATGCAGGTATTTTTCATTCTATGGGTGGCTTATTTCGGAATGATATTGAAATAGCTTTGTCTTAAGAAAGACAGGAAAATATAACTATCTTGTATACAGATTCCCATCAATCCTAATTCTTATGAAATTATATTTCTTCCTACCTATATTGGCTCTCAGCGCATTTACCTCGCTTACCACTTGTGCACAATCAGCAGAAACCCAGGATAAGATCAGGCAAGCAGAAAGCAATCTTGTAGGGTCTGTTCAAATGGCCGACGAAAAACCGTGGACCATTCAGGAACGTATGGAGCACTATCACATAAAAGGAGTAAGCGTAGCGGTTATCCGCAATTATAAAATTGAATGGGCAAAAGGATATGGCTGGGCGGATGATAGCTTGAAAATTCCGGTAACTACGCATACACTGTTTCAGGCTGCGTCGATCAGTAAATCGTTAAATGCGGTGGGTGTGCTTAAGCTCGTTCAGGATAAGAAGCTTGACCTCTATACTGATATTAACAATTATCTCACAACCTTGAAATTCCCTTATGATTCGCTCTCCAAGGGTAAAAAGATAAGTGTTGCCAATTTACTGAGTCATACCGGCGGTTTAACGGTACATGGCTTTGGGGGATACGAAAAGGGAACTCCGTTACCTACCATCGTGCAAATATTGAATGGTGAAAAGCCGGCTAATTCTCCGCCTATCCGCTCCATGTATGCGCCGGGTTTAAAATCTGAGTATTCTGGAGGTGGTATTACGATATCCCAGCTGATCGTGATGGATATAACTCGTCAGCCTTATGATAAATATATGTACAATAATGTGCTGAAACCGATGGGGATGACCGAGAGTACTTATCAGCAGCCGCCTGTCAGTAAAAAGCCTGATATACTGGCTGCAGGTTACCGTCCTGATGGAAAGGAAATAAAAGGTAAATATCACATTTATCCGGAGCAGGCTGCGGCCGGCTTATGGACCAACCCCACCGATCTTGGAAAATACATTATAGAAACGCAATTAGCTCTGGAAGGTAAATCGAACAAAGTGCTTAACCAGCAAACCACCCGGCTCAGGCTTACACCATATATCGATAAGAGCGCTGCATTGGGTGTTTTTATATCTGACCAGGATGGCGCAAAATATTTTGGTCATAATGGGGCCAATGAAGGTTTCAGATGCGAATATATAGGCAGTCTTGAAGGAGGAAACGGTATTGTGGTCATGGTTAACTCGGACAATGGCAATATCATTCCGGAGATATTTAACAGCATTGCTAAGGTGTATGGCTTTAAAGGGTTATATCATTCTAAATTGAAGAAACTGGTAACTGTGCCCGACAGTGTATTAGATAAATATACAGGTGCTTACGAATTAGAGCCTAAGCATAATCTAAACATTATACGGGAGGGTAATCACCTTTACGGGCAACCTGATGGCGACCGTAAGCTGGAGTTATATCCCGAAGCTCAAAATAAATTCTTTTTGAAAGAAGTGCCTGTTGAAGTTGAGTTTGTAAAAGATAGCAGCGGCGCAATTAGCAAGTGTGTCATCTATCAGAATGGCGTTCATGACGCGAAAAAGGTGAAGTAAAAAAACAGTAATTAACAACTATCCAACTTTTCAACAATCCCGGCAATCGTCGGTCAATCAATTAACTTTACCCGTTTAATAAAGGGCAAAGATTTGGCTAAGGATACAACCAAAGAAACACCGTTAATGCAGCAATACAACCAGGTAAAGGCCAAATATCCGGGTGCTTTGCTGCTGTTCCGTGTGGGTGATTTTTATGAGACTTTTGGAGAGGACGCCGTTAAGGCTTCGGGTATATTGGGGATTGTATTAACCAAACGGGCCAATGGCTCGGCTACGCATATAGAATTAGCCGGTTTCCCGCACCACTCGCTCGAAATTTACTTGCCTAAACTGGTACGTGCCGGGCAGCGTGTTGCCATCTGCGATCCGCTCGAAGACCCCAAGGCAACTAAGACTATCGTAAAACGCGGTGTGACCGAACTGGTTACCCCGGGGGTTGCTATAAATGATAATATCCTGCATCAGAAAAGCAATAATTACCTTGCTTCGCTGTATTTTGAAAAGAGCAGCATTGGTGTTGCTTTCATAGACATTTCTACAGGCGAATTCCAAACCGCGCAGGGCGGCGCTGAATATATCGATAAGCTGCTGCAGGGTTTTAGTCCAAGTGAGGTGATCTACCCTAAAAGCCGCCACCATGATTATATTGAAGCTTTTGGCGACCGCTATTATACCTACAAATTGGATGAATGGCCCTATAGCGGCGATTATGCCAATGAAACACTGTTAAAACATTTCGGCGTAAAGTCGCTCAAAGGATTTGGTATTGACAAACTAAGCCTGGGTATTGTAGCGGCAGGTGTAGCGCTGCATTACCTTAACGAAACCGAGCACCGCAATTTACAGCATATCTCATCTATCAGCAGGATAGAGGAAGGCCGCTATTTGTGGCTCGACCGTTACAGTGTGCGCAATTTGGAGCTGATCGGTTCGTCCAATGAAAATGCCAAAACGTTGGTTGAAGTGCTTGATCAAACCTGCTCACCAATGGGTGCCCGTTTGCTGAGGAGGTGGATCGTGATGCCTTTGAAAGAGCTTAAACCGATTAGTGATCGTCTTGGTGTTGTTGAATACCTGCTAAATCATGAAGAGCTTCGTGAAGAGTTAAAGCAAGACCTTCGCCAGATCGGCGATTTGGAACGCTTGATCTCCAAAATAGGTTTGCAAAGGGCCAATCCGCGTGAGGTTTGTCAGTTGAAAAAGGCGCTTAAGGCTATTGAAAAGATAAAAGGTTTATGTCTTCAGGCCGATAATGAACCTTTGAAGGCCATAGGTGAACAACTGAACCCATGTGTTACCATCAGTGATAAGATAGAGAAGGAATTGAACTCCGAGCCACCTATATTGCTGGCTAAGGGTTCGGTTATTAATTCCGGCGTTAATGAGGAATTGGACCGTCTGCGTAAGATAGCTTTTGGCGGGAAAGGATATTTACTGGAGATACAAAAACGTGAGGCCGAGCAAACCAGTATACCATCACTAAAGGTAGCGTTCAACAATGTTTTTGGCTATTATCTTGAGGTGACACATGCGCACCGGGATAAAGTACCTGCCGACTGGATACGTAAGCAAACACTGGTTAACGCCGAGCGCTATATAACTCCTGAGCTTAAAGAATACGAAGAACAGATATTAGGCGCTGAAGAAAAGATATTAGCGCTGGAAACACAGCTATACAATGACCTGCTGTATTCACTTTCTGAATACATTAAACCCATACAGCT
>JBQCEA010000351.1:0-8730 GCA_051960695.1 Mucilaginibacter sp.
AGACCTGATCGTGCTTACTTTCCCCACAAGCAAGATCGGTCAGCCGGTTTCAACGCCGTTTGGTATATTGCCTTATGGCGTAACGCCATATTCGCCCATTGATAACCAGTATGTGCTGGATGAAAAGTAGGTTGCTTTGACCGAAGATTATGTCAATTCATATAACTCGACCATTAAATCTGTTGCGGCCGCTAAAGGCCTGGCAGTATTTGACGCGTATACTTTCCTGAACAATATCAAGCAAAGCGGTCTCGTGGTTAATGGCGTTAGTGTGAATTCTAACTATATCAGCGGTGGATTATTCTCGCTAGATGGCGTGCACTTAACTCCTCGCGGTTATGCCATTGTTGCCAATGAGTTTATCAAGGCTATCAATGCCAAGTACGGTTCAACTATACCGTTAGCAAATATTTCTGATTATAACGGGGTAAAGTTTCCTTAGTAGCAGTAAATAGTAGCAGTAGCAGTTAAAAATAGTGCTGCTGCTACCGCAACTGCTACTTTAAACATGATCAAAATTTAACACTATCTTCCCAATATGCTCACTGCTTTCCATCAGCTCGTGTGCTTTGGCTGCGTCTTTGGCAGAGAAAACGGAATGAATGACCGGTTTTATTTCTCCTGAAGCCAGTAAAGGCCAGATGTTTTGTTCGAGCTTACTGGCAATAGCACCTTTAAATACCGCATCGCGGCTGCGAAGCGTAGAACCTGTGACCGTTAAACGTTTGCGCATGACCAATGACAAATCGACTTGCGCTTCTTTGCCATGCATCGTATTGATCAGCACCAACCGGCCATCCGGTGCAAGCGAATGAAGATTATCCGTAGTGTAATCGCCGCCTATCATATCCAATACAACATTCACACCGTTGCCATCAGTTAGTTTTCCAATGGCTTCTTTAAAGTTTTCTGTTTTATAATTGATGGCTTTTTCGGCACCCAATTCTTCGCAGAATTTAATCTTTTCATCCGTTCCCACAGTTACATAAACCGTGCTGCCCAGCGCCTTTGCCATTTGAATAGCAGCCACACCTATACCGCTCGACCCGCCATGTACCAGCAGACTTTCGTGCGGCTTCAGCTGTCCCCGGTCGAACACGTTGCTCCAAACCGTAAAGAAGGTTTCGGGCAATGAGGCAGCCTCAATAAAATCGAGGTTTCCGGGTATGCGCAAACACTGGCCCTCGGGCACGTTGCAGTATTCGGCATAACCGCCACCGCTTACCAGCGCGCAAACTTTATCGCCAACTTTCCATCTTGAGCCATCAGAGCCGGTCGCTTCAATCACTCCGGCTATTTCCAGTCCTGGTATATCCTGCGGCGTCCACGCGGGTGGCGGGTAATTACCCTTTCGCTGATAAACATCCGGCCGGTTGATGCCTGCCGCCATCACCTTCACTAATACCTCATTTCCGGCATAATCGGGTCTGGGCTTTTCGGTCAATTGCAATACTTCCGGTCCGCCGGAATGGGTAATGATGATGGCTTTCATAGATTATAGTTAACAGCGTCAAGCTGATTTAGAAAGGAATATGGGAAGTATTTTGTTTGATAATAACAAGGTTTAAACGCCAGGAAGCGGACTGTGCGATTCCCGCCCTGGAGCGGGTGTACGGTGGGGTTTCGCGAACATACAAGGCGAAATAACCCCTTTCCGCTGCTTCACAAGCAGCCGCACCCTTCCCCGAGGAAGGAGTTATGGTTGCAATTCTATTTTTCAAATACTAGTTTTAATCCTATTGCAATGATGTGGCTCTATTCGCTTCTTAAACTTTCAACAGGGTTTGCGAGCGCCGCTTTTATCGATTGAAAACTTATAGTAATAAAAGCGATCAGGATCGAAGCCAACGCTGCAATTGCCAATATCCACCATTGAATATCCTGCCGGTAAGCAAACCCTTGCAGCCATTTGTTCATGGCAAACCAGGCTAACGGCCCGGCGATGACAATAGATATCAAAACCAATTTGATGAAATCTTTAGACAGCATGGCTGTTATGGCCTGTACACTTGCGCCCAGTACTTTGCGTATGCCGATCTCTTTGGTGCGCTGTTCTGCAGCGTAGGCAGCCAAACTGAACAAGCCAAGACAAGCAATGATAATGGCCAAAACCGTAAATGTGATGGACAAGCCGCCGGTACGGTTCTCGGCTTTGTAGGCTGTATCAAAATCCTGGTCCATAAAGGAATATTCAAACTGCTGATTAGGTGAGAATTTATTCCATACCTGCTGAATTTTTGCGATGAATGGCTTCATATCCTTTCCATTAATACGCACACTCAATGCACCGTTATCATCACTTAGCATCATCACAACAGGCGTAATATTGTCCCGGAGGGAGCTGAAGTTGAAGTCTTTCAATACGCCGATGATCTTATATTCTTTTACAACCACTTTGCCATTCACATTTTGAGGAAAGTATAATTTTTTGCCTACGGCATCGCTGCCATAGCCCAATCTCAGTGCGGCAGTTTGGTTGATGATCATTGCAGACGAATCACTTATAAATGCAGGTGAGAAATTGCGGCCCTCTGCCATTTTCATTCCCATGGTGTTTAGGTAGTCAGCATCTACCGGCCATACTTCTGTGAAAAGTGCCCCTTTAGCGGTGGTTGCTTTGTCTTTAAAAACATTGTTTGGCCCTCTCGAAGCCCCGGTCGGTAAAAAGCCGCTTAACGTTGCATTTTCCACACCCGACAATTGCTTGACCTCCTGCTTAAATACTTTAGCGTCGTTTAATACCAGTACATTTTTTACAACTAAAACCTGGTTGCGGTTAAATCCCAGGTCTTTGGTTTGTATAAAATGCAATTGGTTGTAGATAACCATGGTGCCGATGATGAGGAATATCGAGATGGAGAACTGGAAAACCACCAGGAAATTGCGAAAAAAGCTTCCTTTAAAACCTGCGGAAACCTTACCCTTCAGCACGCTTATGGGCTGGAAAGATGAAAGATAAAATGCGGGATAAGCACCAGCTAATACACCCACGATCAACACAATTGCCAGAAGCACAGGAACTAACCAGGTTATAATGTTTAAAGAAAGCAACAATTCTTTTCCCGCAAGCTGATTGAAAAGAGGAAGAAGTGCCCATGCTACAACTACCGCCAGTATAGAAGCAGAAAGTGTGATCAATATTGATTCAGCGAGGAATTGGCCGATAAGATATTTGCGCGATGAGCCTAAAACTTTGCGGATACCTACTTCCCGGGCCCGGTTAGCCGAGCGGGCTGTAGAAAGGTTCATGAAGTTGATACAGGCGATCAACAACACAAAAAGCGCAATAACAGAAAATATATAAACATAAGTGATACTGCTATTGGTTCCCATCTCAAATTGCCGGTTTGAGCGAAGATGAATATCGGTTACCGGCATAACATTCAGGCGTATATAATTACCGCCTTTCTCAAGCTTTGCATAATTCTGCTCGCCGAAATGCTTGTGAATTAACTGATTGATCTTTTTCTCGAACAGGTTAATATCCACGTTCTTTTTTAGCAAAACATAGGTATTAACCGAGAAATTCCCCCAGCCGGTCTTAATTTGTTGTCCTAAAGATGTCAGCGATAAGAAATAATCATAATTAAAATGTGATTGCTGCGGCATGTTTTTGATCACACCGGTGATCTTATAGTTGACTTTGCTGGCAGCCAGGGTAAGGGATTGGCCAACTACATCTGTCCTGCCAAAATATTTCTTGGCGGCACGTTCACTTATGACCAATGTATTAGGTTCTGTTAAAGCTCTTTTAGGGTTACCGGCTATCATAGGTAAAGTAAATACATCGAAAAGACTGCTTTCAGCATAAACTGATTTGCTTTCCGGAATATTCTGGTCGCCTTTTTTGAATTGAATGTTAGAAGCCTGCATCAGCTGTGCAGCTTTCTCTACTTCAGGGAAGCCAGTCTCTAATACTTTCGCAAGCGGAGGAGGCGTAATGGCTAATAAACTAACATTGCCGCCGTATTTAATATCGCTGTTAATACGATATATGCGGCCGGCGTTTACATTGTAGCGGTCGTAACTTAGTTCGTCCGTTACATAAAACAGGATGAGCAAAAAGGCTACAAGGCCCAATGTCAGTCCTAAGATATTGATGATGGTAAACCCTTTATTTTTTAAAAGATTACGAAATGAGGTTTTAATAAGGTTTTTAAGCATAGCAGTTGGTTTACAAAGGTTTGATAAGTAAATCTAACAAACAATATTATAAGCTGGTGTTAAATAAAGTTAATACTGCGCGATGAATTTTATGTCAAAAATGGTATCGGCGACAAACAATAGCTGTAAATATTCTTTCTTTGCATAAAACAACCATCTATGGCACTACAGAAAGGGCAACCCGCCCCACAATTTAAATTGGTATCATCTGACAGGAGCGAAGTATCACTGTCTGACTTTAAAGGAAAGAAAGTTGTTTTACACTTCTTTCCGTTTGCGTTTACCGGAACATGTACCACGCAGCTTTGTACCATGCGCGATAACTTTGGTTATTACGATGGCCTGAATGCGCAAGTATTGGCAGTTTCGGTTGATTCACCGTTCACGCTGGCGAAGTTTAAAGAAGAGAATAATTACCAGTTTCCGTTATTGTCTGATTTTAATAAAACGGCATCACCGGTTTACGGGGCATTTTATGAAGAATTCTCGCTGGGATTGAAAGGTGTATCTCGCCGTGCGGCATTTGTGATCGATGAAGATCAGAATATTGTGTACGCGGAAGTGCTTGAAAATGCCAAAGAACTTCCTGATTTTAATGCAATTGCTGAGGCCGTTAAGTAATATTTGAAAAAATATTATTAGGGATTCAAAAGAAATCCTATTTTTGCAGTCCGTTAAAAAAAGCACTCATAGCTTAATTGGATAGAGCATCTGACTACGGATCAGAAGGTTAGGGGTTCGACTCCCTTTGAGTGCACTGAGTAAATGTAAGGCCTTTCTGTTAATATACCGGGAGGCCTTTTTAAATTTTCAACCCAAAAGTATGCTGAACTTAGTTCTGTTTGGTCCTCCGGGGGCCGGAAAAGGCACACAATCGCAAAAACTTATTGAAAAGTACGGCCTTATACATCTTTCAACCGGTGATCTGCTTCGCAGCGAGATCGCACAGGGAACAGAGTTGGGCCTTGAAGCCAAAAAGCTGATGGACCAGGGTATATTAGTTCCTGATGCTGTGGTTATCGGCATGATCAGCCATAAGCTGGACGCCAATAAAGATGCGGGCGGCTTTATTTTTGACGGTTTCCCGCGCACTGTTGCACAGGCACATGCATTGGACGAACTGCTGCAAAGTAAAGGCGAAAGCATATCAGGCATGATAGCGCTTGAGGTGGATGATGAAGAACTGGAGCATCGTTTACTGCTTCGTGGTAAAGACTCGGGCCGTCCGGATGATGCTAACCCGGAAGTGATCCGTAAGCGTATCAAAGAATACAACGATAAAACTGCACCTGTAGCTGATTTCTACAGAAACCAAAATAAATTTACGAGTGTTAATGGCATAGGTTCGATAGAAGAGATTTTTGATTCTATTAGTGCCGTTACGGAAGCGTTATAATTAAGTCCGAAAGACAGGAAGTCCGTAAGATGTTACTTCCGGACTTTCGCTGACTTTCCGTCTTTCCGACTAAAAAATCAAAATGCCCCAGGGTTCCAATTTTGTTGATTATGTGAAGATCTGTTGCCGCTCTGGCCATGGAGGGGCAGGCTCTGCGCATTTGCATCGTGATAAGCTCACAGCTAAAGGCGGCCCTGATGGCGGCGATGGCGGTCGCGGCGGACACGTGATCATAAAGGGCAATGCCCAACTGTGGACCCTGCTTCACCTTAAATTTCGTAAACACGTAATAGCAGGCGATGGTGAACCGGGAAGATTATCGCTTCAGACAGGTAAAACCGGTCAGGACGAGATACTGGAAGTGCCCTTAGGAACTATTGCCAAAAATGCCGAAACCGGCGAAACGTTATTCGAGATCACTCGGGATGGCGAAACCAAAATATTGACGGACGGTGGCCGCGGCGGGTTGGGTAACTGGCATTTTAAATCTGCCACGCAGCAAACACCGCGTTTTGCGCAGCCTGGTGAACCCGGCAAAGAGGAGTGGAACATACTTGAACTTAAACTGCTGGCTGATGTTGGGCTTGTAGGTTTTCCTAATGCCGGTAAGTCGACGTTACTTTCTGTAGTATCAGCGGCAAAGCCTGAAATAGCGGATTATGCCTTCACTACCATTGTGCCTAATTTGGGTATCGTGGCTTATCGTAACGGTCGTTCGTTCGTAATGGCAGATATACCGGGTATCATCGAAGGTGCCTCACAAGGCAAAGGACTTGGTTTCAGGTTCCTACGGCATATCGAACGTAACTCGGTACTGCTGTTTATGATCCCGGCCGATACCAGTCGTACCCTCAAGGAAGAATATAACATATTGCTAAACGAACTGGAGCAATATAATCCCGAGCTCATGCACAAACCCCGTGTGCTGGCGATCACCAAATCAGATTTGCTGGATGAAGAGTTACAGCATGAAATGAGTAAAGAATTGCCAGGCGACCTGCCTGCTGTATTTATCTCATCCGTAGCTCAAAAGGGCATCGACCGTTTAAAGGACATGCTCTGGACGGAGATCAACCGGTAGCATACTTAAAAACAATAGTTGTAAAGCGAATGTTAATTAAGTATGAAGAATAAAGCTAAAAAAGAACCTGTAAAGAAAGCAAGCAACGACCCGGTAAAAGAAGCAATGGGCCATCCTGACGGGCCAAGCCTGGAAGAAATGCTTAACGGTGAAGAGGAAAAGAATGTGCGGCCTAACAGAGGCAAGAATCGTACTCCAGATCCTACGCCGCCTCCAATAATATAAGTCGATAGCTATTTCGCCGCATACATCACGTAATTATCGCTCAGCATAGAGCCATACCAGCCTTTATAATTCGGGAACGATTTAAGCACCATTTTTTCTTTTGGCCCTGCATAGCTTTCGGGCAGAATGATATATAGCGGTCCGCCATGACCTTCATATCTATAATCGTCAATATCAATAGCCAGGTCATCACCTATAGGTTCTAAGTTAATGACACGGTTATGCTTTATCTCCAAGCCTATCTTACTGCCAATAAATACAAATGTTGCGTTGGTATTTTGCCTGTCGAGTGCCATAACTTCGTTAAGCGACTTCTGATCGATGTCCTGCTGGGCAATGCCCGAAATGCCATGTGCCGCCTTGTTTGTATTGAGGCTATAGCCTTTAGATAGGTATATAATGCTGGTGATAGCGATCCCCACCCAGATCAGTCCGAAAACCAATCGGTAAGATGGTTTAATTCGACTCACAAGATAAATAACGCCGGGTATAATAATAAGCCCGATGATGCGGAAGTGACGTGCCTCATACGAAACGCGCATCTGCCTTAAGTAAATACATCCAAAGAATAGGATAGATACAATGTAAAATGTCTTGACCAATAGTCTGTAGTTTTGATCAGGAACCCTTTTTAGGATACTAATAACCAGCCATAGGCTCAATATCGCAAGCACTAATAAGATAATAACAGCTACAGTAGCATTAAAGAAGGGCTTGTTGGTGTGATAGATCAAGCCGTGTAACAGGTCGTCGACGGAGAACCCTGACATAAGCGGCGATGCCAGCGGGAAACCAAGCACTTTCCAGCTGAATTTTAACCCGGATATTTCTGCAATCGGATTATCGCCTTTGGATAGAAAAAATATTTTGATAGTAATAAGCGCAATGAGTGCAGGTATAGCTATCCAGATGCTGTTTTTGATCCTTTCGAGTAAACCTCTTTGATGCGATAATCTAATCCACAAAAACAATAACCCGGCAAAATACATCCATAACACGGATGATTTGCAAAAGAAGCCTATCCACCCGGTAAGCAAAACAAATAGGAAAAGCCATAGGCCGGTGCGTTTAAGAGCCGTACAGCCGTAAAGGAACCAGCCCGCAAAAGCAAAGAATAGTATTTCCCCACCGTTGTAAAATACGTATGGTACCACAAAAAACTGCTGGCAGGCAATGAATAATAAACTTAATGCGGATATCAGCGGACTAAATCCGATCTTTTTAAAGAAGACGTACAACCCGCTCAAACCCAATAGCTGGCAAAGGGTAACCGTTAAAGCGGATGCCTGCCCGGTATTTACACTGAAAATAATTTTGAAGACATAAGGTACCAAATATTGTCCGGGTGACCACCACGTCAAAAACTCTGAGGTGTTTTGAGCAATATTGTCCTGACTTGGGCTGACAAGCTGGTTAAACGGACCGCCTAATTCCATCGAGCGCATTACCTGGAAGCCATTCGCCGGATCAGGGAAAACAGATGCAGGTGAGATGAACGACAAAACACCCAGTACGATAACAACGGCAAAAACAAAAAGCCGGATTAATTTAGGTAAGGATTGATTTTTAGTCATCGGTTTGCTATTATTCGATATTTCGGGAACGGACCTTGACAGCGGGGTTGCCCTGGTATATAGAGTAGGGGTCAAGATCCTTAGTAGCTATCGAACCGCTGGTGAGTACAGCGTGTGAACCAACGGTAATGCCGAGGTTAACCATTGCGCCGGCGCCTATCCAAACGCCATCTTCCAATGTGATGCCGGCGGTAATAAGGTCGAAGGAACTTTTCTTGTAGTTATGGCTGCCTGTCAGCAAAGTTGCCCCTTGCGAAATGCAAACATGTGAGCCGATAGTGATCATCACG
>JBQCEA010000352.1:0-2821 GCA_051960695.1 Mucilaginibacter sp.
CGATTATATCCGAGAAGCTACGCTTATTGTTAACCGATTTCGCTGTAACCCGCAGGCCCTTAATGTTATTTACCACAAAACTGGCCAATGCTTTGGCATCCTGTTTATTCTTGATCTCGCCGCTTTCCTGGCCTTTTTTGATGGTAATATAGAAATATTCCTCTGCTTGCCTATCGCTCTGACAGATAATGCCGTTCACTTCCTGGTCGTGGGGGGCAACCTCCACAGCGGCATTTACCAGGAAACAACCTTTATGCTGTTCATCATTTAAAAGCTCGCGGGTAGTAAATTCAAGCAGTTGTCTTAATGCTTCCTTGGATGACGGCGCCTTATCTACTATTGCCTGCATCTTGCCTAAAATGCCTTTTTTGTAATGCTCCAGAGATTTGATAAACAGCGCGTGCTTGTCGCCATAAGTATCGTACAAGCTCGACCGGCTGATACCCAGACCATCAACCAAATCCTGCATGGAAGTACCGTTGTAACCCTTTAGCCAAAAAAGGTCCATTGCCTTTTCAAGCACCGCATCTTCATCAAAATCTTTAGTTCTTGCCATAGCAGAAAAGCCTTGCCTGTTTCCAGGCAAAGCTATCACTTTTAATCAAGTAAGCTATAAAGTCCCTCTCTTTTGGAGAGGGATTTAGTGTGAGGCTCTCACCTCGTTCCTCCGCCTGCCAGTAAAGTTTCACCTGTGAGCCAGCCTGAATCATCTGATGCCAGGAACACAGCTAACGGGGCAATATCTTGGGGCTGACCGATACGACCCAGTGGTGTGCTTTGTTCTGCAAATGTCTGGAAATCACTGCCTATAATACCGGCTGAATGTGCACCTTCAGTTTCAACCATACCGGGGTTAATAGAATTAACACGAATCTTTTTCGGGCCAAGTTCTTTGGATAATACGTGGGTAATCGCATCAACAGCCCCTTTGGTCGCGGTATAGATCGAGCTTCCGGGAGGAGTAATGCGGCTTACTACTGAACCAATATTGATCACACTGCCACCCTTCTCGCCAAAGCTTTTTACCGCGCTGCGTGTTGCCAGCAGCAAACCTAATACGTTGGTATTGAACTGGCGGTGAAATTCTTCTTCTGTAACTTCCTCTATCGCGTTGAATTTGTATACGCCTGCATTATTAACCAGGATATCTATCCCGCCAAATGCCTTCTTTGTTTCGTCAAACAGCTTCTCTACGTCGGCTGATTTCGATACATCGCCCTGTATGGCTATGGCGCGACCACCGTTATTTACGATTTCGGCTACTACTTTTTCTGCACCCTCTTTTGATGATGCATAGTTTACTACTACTGCTGCGCCTTCTGCTGCAAGGTCTTTTGCTATTCCTGCGCCAATGCCTTTTGAGGCGCCCGTAACTACCGCTACTTTGTTTGCTAACTTTTTCATTTGTTTTTGAGTTTTTTGTTCTATTTTGGAACAATCGTTCCGCAAATGTATACTCAATTTGGAATAAACGTTCCGGAATAAATCGAAAATTGATTTGTCGTGACAATCAGCAGGTAACAAGTATTTCGCAAATAAATTTGTGGCTGACTAAAAATTTTAGTATCTTTGATTATTCCTTTATGCCAATTGGCATTTAAATCATACCATGAGCAGAAATAAATATCCGTTCAGTTCGGCCCGCGAACTGAACCAGTTAATAACGCAATTTTTCCAGGAAGTCGATAACTCTCAAACCGAAACAGAAGAAGTGGCTGACAAGTCTAAATCCGCTTCAAAAGCGGTCAGCCGCGAATTGGATTCTCCAACCATAACCGGCCTTGCACTTCGCCTGGGTTTTAACAGTCTGAACGAATTTGAGGAACGGGAAGCAAATGGTAAATACGCTTCTATACTTAAACGTGCACGTTTGCGTATCGAGGCTGCCTACGAAAAGAAGCTGCATTTCCACTCATCGAGCGGGGCAGTGTTTGCCTTAAAAAGTATGGGCTGGGGCGAAACAGCTGATAAAAAAGCGATACACGAAAGCCACAATAATTCTCTTAAAGTTGAGATCGTGCAATCAGGACCAAAGCTGGCCTCTGCTGAAAACGAAGTAACCTTATAATCAACGACACAAAGATGATACATGAATTTCGACCAGAAAGCATCTATATTATTTTATGAGAATTATGATACTAACGCACATGTTATAGTTAACCAGGGTGGTACAAGTTCAGGCAAAACGATTGCCATTATGCAGGTGTTGTTTTGCCGGGCCTGCGATGAAAAACAGGTGATAACTGTGGTAGGGCAGGACATCCCGAATTTAAAGGCCGGGGTTTTGCGCGATGCACTCAATATCTTTTCCGCTTCTGAACAACTGATGGCTTCGGTGAAGTCTTATAATAAGTCCGAACGCATTTTCGAGTTCATCAACGGCAGTGGTGGCTGTTTTACAGCGCCAGGTTGATGATATCAGGCTAAAGAAATAATCATTCAATCAATCATTCACTAATTAAATCTACATGAGCTTACAATCATTTTTATCCAGGATCTGGAACGAAATTAAATCTCTTTTTGATGGGATCCCATCAGATCTGAAAACTGCTGTACACATTGGTGTCATAGTCACAGAGAATATTAAAAACTTTGTCGACTCGCCAACCGCAGATGTACTGACTGCAATTATCCCCGGAAATATAGACGACGATGTCAAAAATTGGCTTCGTGCAAAATTGCCCGAAATTTTAACTGAACTAAAATTAGCAGATAGCTGTAATGGCCTAACAGATCCTTCTCAAATTACTGCATGTGCCATAAAAGTGCTTCAGGGATTAGATGGAGATGTTAAGAGCGCCTTTCTGCACAATCTATCCAT
>JBQCEA010000353.1:0-9470 GCA_051960695.1 Mucilaginibacter sp.
CGTTACAGTAATTAAATACTTAATCAGTTTGCCACAGAATCCAACAATAAATAAATTGTATAATTATTCTATTGGTTTATAAAATCGGCAGTGATCGCCAAAGCTTTAAAACAAGCTTCATTAACAAATATCAAACATTGGCAGTTGCTATTATTACTTGTATTTATCAACTTATTGTACAATCTTATCATAAGATTTTTACATTCAATTTCACAGATATTCTTGATGGAAGCTTTTTTTTCATCTACTTTTAACAAATTATTAACCACCTAAAAGTTTAAGCCAAGGCATTAAATAGCGATTAAAGTAATATGAAGCCGCATTTTCTCAAAGTACCCATTAAACCACAGAATTCATTTAGTATCCGGCACGATGTTTTACCTACCTTCAGGGGTATATGGCATTATCATCCGGAACTGGAATTGCATTATGTAATTAAGGGTGAGGGTGTACGCTTTATTGGCGACAACATCAGTAATTTTTCTGCTGGTGAAGTACTGTTATTAGGTGAAAAGCTTCCCCATTGCTGGCGCTGTAAAGATGAATACTTCCAACCTGATTCGGGGCTTAATGTTGAGGTTATCGTTATTCACTTTTTGCCTGATTGCTTAGGTAAGTATTTGCTGAATTTGCCAGAAGCCTACCTACTCAATAAACTTTTTGAGAAGGCCAAAAGCGGAATGATCATTAACGGTGAGGCCAAAACAGAATTGATCAAATTAATGCGCCGCGCCGTGGATGCCACTAACCTTGATCGCGTTATTGTACTGCTCTCTATTCTGAAAGTACTCGCAGAAAATGAGGATTACGACACGATAACCTTATCAAGAAATGAGTTCCATCAATCTAATGAATCGGATACCCTGCGGCTTAACAAGGTTTGCTCCTATACGCTTGTTAATTATAAAAAGGAGATCAGCCTGGAAGAGATAGCCTCAATAGCCAACTTGAGCGTAACCTCTTTCTGCCGTTATTTTAAGCTAATGACCAAGAAAACTTATTCTGATTTCCTGACTGAGATCAGAATAAGTCATGCATGTCGCTTTTTGGTCGAAGACAAATTGCCTACGGATGTGCTTTGTTTTGAATGCGGCTTTAACAACGTTTCAAACTTTTACCGCCATTTTAAAAAAGTAACCACCATGACCCCGCTTGAATATAAAAGACGGTACTTGCATGGCCAGCCTGCTGAAGTAGCTTAGATCCGTATACCAAGTTTGCTTTGCAAATTACTGTATGCACCGTAAAGATTTTCGATCTTCTTACGTGTAGATGGTGAAAAAACACCCACATTGCGACGGGTAATAGTTGATATGTTCAGCCCGCGTTTATGCAGACAGTACTTAGCAATAGTCGGATAAACCTGGTGCATTACATTCATGTTATCGATCAGGAATTGCTGGATCATGTCAACCTCTGTTTGCAGCGACTCGTTGGCGTAATTATCGCAAAGCCACACGATCATCTCAGGAAAGAAATTACCCTGGATACAGGATAAGCCTGCCGATCCGGCCTGTAATGATTTCACAGCGTGGCCCATGTAAGCATCGTATAATCCAAATTCAGGGTTGCTGTTGCAAGCAGCTAATTTCTCTTTAACCTGGTTCAGATCAAGGCAGGTATCTTTATGATAAATTATCCTGCCGGTACCTACATAATAACCAAGCTGCTCAGGTGTTAACACGCGTTTATATGGCACAGGACATTCGTAAAAACCAAGCGGAATATCGCCTGTCAGGTCAAATAATGTGGCCATATTCTCACTAAACATGTTGTCGTCTTCATCCTGGTTAGCCATCAAACTGGTAATTACAATTACCGCTTTTGTACCAACGTCATGTACTTTCTTTACAAAACCGGCTTGCTTTCTTACAGGACCACCAAAAGTACCTGTCGCTACAACCGGAACTGCCCCATCTACCACATTAATGATATGTTTTATTACCTGGAGTTTCTCATCATCCTCCAGCTCAAACATTTCGCTCGATAAGCAATTGGCAAAAAGTCCCTTAGCCCCTGCATTAAGATACAGTTCTGTCAGCTGGGTTAATATATCATAATCAATATCCCCGTTATTTTTAAATGGTGTCAGCATTACAGGGATAAAGCCCCTTTCCGATCTTTCCATATCCATTATACTTTTATTCTTATATCTTGTTTATTAATAATTTCTGTTGTTTGTCGTGTTCTTTTAAATCTTGCAAACAGCACCCCCGACAAGAAAATAGCCAGTGTACCTATCACAATATTCATGTTAACATCTAAGGTACTTGCAAGGAACTGGTATTGCGGCGGCAAGAGGTAAGATAATGTGAGCCACAATACGACCAGCACCCCAATAGCTGTGGCGATCATGGCCTCGTGATTGCGGGCTTGCTTGCAGATCATGCTTAATAAAAAGAGGCCCAGCATACCGGATGCAAAAATGCCCGAGAGCATCCACCAAACATCGAGTACGCTTTTTATGCCGATCATGGCAATACCTGCAGCCATACCGGCCAAGCCAAAAACTACTGTTGCGACATGCAGTAAGCGCATAGATTGCTTATCGTTGATGTCGGGTTTAAAGTATCTTTTATAAATATCAGCCAGGAAAATTGTCGCCGATGAATTCATGCCTGAACTGATGGTACTCATGGCGGCTGAAAGTATTGCCGAAACGATCAATCCTACCAGTCCAACCGGGATTTTCGAAACGATAAAATGAGGCATGATCTTGTCGCCGTAATCGCCGGGTTTTAATGTTGCGGCTATCTTCGAGATCACAGCTGCTGAAGCTCCTGAACCGGCTTTTTCTATCGCTGCCTGGTGTTTTATCGATTCGATTAGGTCAGGATGTACTGAATAATATGAATAAAGGCAAGATCCTATAATGCAGAATAACAACGACGCTGGCACATACATGGCAACGCATATCCATATCGATTTTTTTGCCTGTGCCGATGATTTGGCGGTGTGATAACGCTGCACGTAATTTTGATCCACTCCAAAATTTGTTAGGTTGATGAAAAAACCGTAAAGCAATATCACCCAAAAGGTGGGTTGTGTAAAATCAAGATGAAAGCTACCCAGGCTGAATTTGTGATCGGCATTTCCAATGTGGACGATCTGGTGAATACCTCCTGGCATATTGGTGATAATGAGGTAGATAATAAGCAAAGCACCCAGAGTTTTAATGATAGCCTGTACCACTTCCGTCCATATCACTGCCTCAATTCCACCAAGCACAGTATAAACAATGATGCAGCAACCAGTTATCACCATAATGGTTTGCATACTGAAACCTGTAAGTGCCTGCAGACTTAATGCTATGCCGAAAAATATTGAACCCATGCGGGCAAGCTGTGTTAGCAAAAAGCACACAACCGCATAAGTGCGAGCCCAGGGGCCAAACCGTTTTTCGAAATGTGTATAGGCGGATATTTCGCCATTATTGCGATAGAACGATACAAAATACCGGGATGCTATCCATGCCGCAAATGGCATAGACAGACTGAAGACAAATACATTCCAATTTGAACCATACGTCTTTCCCGGAACCCCTAAAAAAGTATTACTGCTTAAAAACGTGGCATAAATGGATAAACCTATGGCCCACCCCGGGATTTTACCCGATGCTTTGGTAAACTGTGCGGCGCTTTTGTTCTTTCGCGAGAAATAAAAACCCACCAATAGCATCGCAACCAGGTACAATACAATTATTGTAAGATCAATTACTGGCAGGCCTCGGGTCATTACAAATCAATCTATTCTGTTTGTTGAGGTTATAAAAGACGGTTACTCTAATTTACAACCAAAGCAAATGTATTCGGTGACCGATATGCTTTTATGTGATATTTTCCCTTAGTATTATAGAATATTATCTTAATATACTCTGTAAAGCATTAATCTCATGTCAGGATTTACTACTTTTTGCAAACATTTAAATTAATAGCAGCTGATGTAAGGCCTTTTGAAGCAGCTTTTACAGTTACCTTACCTATCGTACTATTTGCCTGTATAATGGCCAGACATAAGCCGTGAAACGCCTTGCGATGATCTGCCTTGAACGGCTCAAGACTTACCTGTGAACCATTATCTACCCCTGCAATATGAGCAGGACCATTTATGCTAAAATTGAGCATATTATTCGCATCCGGAACTATATTACCGTCCTTATCCAACACCCGCACAGTAATAAACGACAGGTCTTTACCGTCGCCATTTAGTGATGACCTATCTGCTGATAGTTCAATTTTAGCAGGCTTTCCAGCTGTGTGAACCTCCCTGGTTAAAACCGTTTTTCCTGCCTTGCGGGAAACAATCTTTAAAGTTCCCGGCTCAAATTTTACATGCCAAACCACATGCAGGTCATCCCCCTGCTTACTTCTTTTCCCCAACGACTTTCCGTTCAGATACAATTCCACCTCATCAGCCTGGCTGTAATAAGCCCAAACATCAACCATTTGTCCGGCTTTCCAGTTCCAGTGCGGCAGCAGGTGCAGAACGGGTTTATTCGTCCACTCGCTTTTATACATGTAATACACATCTTTCGGGAAGCCAGCCAGATCAATAATGCCGAAATATGAGCTGCGGGCAGGCCATGGATATGGGGTTGGCTCACCAATGTAATCAAAGCCTATCCAAACAAAAAGGCCCGACAGAAAATCATACTTTTTGATGATCTTCCAGGTTTCTTCATGCGTTGTGCCCCAATAGGCAGCTACATTGTCGTAAGCCGTAACAGCCATTTCAGGATTGCCCTGGGTAAATTTGATCTTAGAGCTTTGCGGCCAGTGGCGGGTGGTATCGGTAGGCTGATCATAAAATCCACGAGTTTCCAATGCCGACATATTTTCTGTAGCGATAAACTTTTGTCCCGGATAATTCTTCGGGAAATCAGCATAAGTTTCCGGGTGATAGTTTAGCCCTACCAGGTCCAACGCATCGGATTTGTAAATGAAATTCTTATTGGGGTTTGCGTCGCTTAACGCTGAAGTAACCGGCCGGGTGTCGTCTATACTTTTTACAATTTTCACCAGTTCGCGGGCAATGGTTATTCCTGTGCTGTCAAATTGCTCCCTTATTTCGTTGCCAATACTCCATATAAAAACCGATGGGTGATTACGGTCGCGGAGAATCTGATCCTGCAAATCCCGTTTATGCCATTGTGCCCAATCTTCGTGATAATCGTGCTTGTTTTTCTTTTTGCTCCACATATCAAAAGCCTCGTCCATCACCAGGAAACCCATCCTGTCGCACTGGTCCAAAAACTCCGGCGCAGGCGGATTGTGCGAAGTACGGATAGCATTACAGCCCATATCTTTCAGCAATCGCAACTGGCGTTCTATAGCCCTTGTATTAACAGCGGCGCCAAGCGCACCCAAATCATGGTGCAGGCAAACGCCTTTAATCTTGGTATGCACACCATTTAAGGAAAATCCTTTAGCCGCATCAAATTCAAAAGTGCGGATACCTGTAAAAACATTAAGGCTATCTAGCGGCTTTCCATTACTTGATATTTCCAGCTTCACTTTATATAGATAAGGCTTATCCGTCGACCATAATTTAGGGTTTTGAATGGTCAAATTACGTTCAGAAACAGATGTATCACCAGCCATATTTATTGATGAGCTACTGTGCGTTACCATTCTTCCCTGTTCATCATAAATGCTGACCTTAAGGTTAAGGTCTTTATCCACTCTAGCGATAATTGAGTTAATACGGACGGTTGCAGATTGGGTACTAACCTTTGGCGTAGTAACAAAAGTACCCCATTTAGTAAAATGCGTTGGCCTTACAGTAGTGAGCCAAACATTGCGATAGATACCAGAACCAGTATACCAGCGCGAATTGGGCTGGGCCGAATTATCTACCTTAACTGAGATCACATTTTTGCCTCCGTAATTCAGGTAAGGGGTCAGATCATAGCTGAAAGAAATATACCCGTTGGGCCTTTTGCCGAGGAAATGCCCGTTTATCCAAACCTGGCTATTACAGTAAACACCGTCAAAATCAATGTATATCTCTTTGCCTTTTGAGGCTGCGGATACACTAAAAGTTTTGCGATACCAACCTATCCCAGCAGGCAGGCCGCCTTCAGCTGGTGTAGTTGTGTTCTTTTGGCTAAAGCTGCCTTCAATGCTCCAGTCATGCGGCAAGTTTAGCACGCGCCATTTGCTATCATCATATTTTGCTGATCGTGCAAGGCTGTCATCGCCCAGCATAAATTTCCAGTCGCTATCAAAGCTCTCTCGTCTGTGCTGCGCAAAAACCACTGAACAACACCCTAAACACAATAAAACAGCTATAAAAAATGCCCGCATTTTGATAAGTGACTTATTTTTTAACTTTTACAGGAGGTGCTACAAAATGCACTTCGCTCTGCCCCATATCTTTTGATGTAGCTACAGCGATACCGCGCTGCTGGGCCTTATCTACTGCGCAATAGAAGTGATAAACCACCCCTTTCCAATAAATTACACATGATTTATGTGCGAATTCATTATCATAAGGCTCAGATGATTGGATCAATTTTGCACCTGTCCAGTCGGTCCAGTTTACGAGATCATAAGAACAGGCAAAACGATTGAATACACCTGATGCCCCTGTTTTCCAGAATGCCCCGAAGTAGAACATCACATAAACATTGTCGATCTTTTGTATAAAAGGATCTCCAGTTATGCCCGGACCGTGATTTAACACCGGGTTTTTACCGTAGCGGGACCAATGTATCATATCATCAGATGTAGCCATGCCAATACGCTCGGCACCACGTTTTTTATCAAGGCTATCGCCGTTGGCATTATAATACATCACAAACGGGTGACCGGTGAGCTTTGACTTGTCCCAGATAACTGTTTCTTTATACTGCACATGGTTATCCCACCATGAAACATCCTTATCATCAGGTGATAAAACAGGGTGATCCAAGCGTGTCCACTCATGTACTGTTGATGGATCTTTATCGGTGTACGCTATACCGATGCAAAGCAATCCTTTTTCATATCCCCTGCTGTGCCCGCCGAAATACGACATCCAATATTTTCCATCATATTTTTGGAGCTTATAGCTGCCACCCCATTTGTAATCTTCCAGGGCTACATAACCTGCCTTTTGGTTACAGTCCCAATGAGTGGTATCTGAGAATGACATAATACGGCCCCTGGTTTCCCAGTGTAACAGGTCATTGCTGCTGGCAAGCCAGGTTTCATACCCCCTGCCGTTAAATACCAGGTAAGTCATGAACCACTTATTCCCTTTACGGAATACGGTCGGGCAATCGATCTTTTTAGAGTTATCGTCAGGAACCCTAACCAAACCGTATTTATAAGGCGTTTTTACCTGTTCGTAAATTTGCTCCATCACCTTTTCGGGTACTTTGTTTTTGTCAGACTGTGCATTTACAGCACCAAAACCGAATACCAAAACCAATACAGCTAAAACGATATGTTTAAATTTCATAACTATTTACTTACTACAAAATGATATATGCCCGAGCCTGTTTCTATCAAGGCCTTGCCATCCTTATATCCTAAAAATTTAAGTGCGTTTTCCTGAGTTACCGGCTTACCATCTTCAGTGATGTTATCTTTACTATCAGCAGGAAGATATATTGTGGCATGGGTATTTACCGGAATTTGTACGGTTAATTCGAATTTGTCAGCTGTTTTTTTCCAATCGGTAGCCACATCACCATAAGGTGACCGATAACTCCCTTTAACACAGATTACATCACCCACCACTTCCGGCCTTATTTCTAACTTATTCATGACAATGGCGTCAGGCGCCGGGCGTATGCCTGCAAGCCCGCTATAAAACCATTCCATAATATGGCCAAGCATAAAATGATCGTTAGAAACGGTTGGCAGCGCCTGCCATGATTCGGTTAATGCGGTTGCACCTTTCGCCAGCTGATAACCATAACCCGGTACATCCGAGCGGCTATTCATATCAAATATCACATCCGAGCGGCCTTCATCGTCCAGTACACGCAACAGGTACCGGTAACCGATATCCCCGGTTGTCAGACTGTTACCTCTCTCGCGGATGTCTTTTACAATGTTATCTACAACTGCATCTTTATATTGCGGTTCAACCAGCTTCATGTAAACAGCCATTGCATTTGCCGTTTGGCTTCCAGTGCCGTATTCTTTGGTCGAAGGGTTAAAAAATGCCAGATTAAACGCATCACGAACCTGCGCCGCCAGTTTTTGATACTCAGCAGCATCATCAGGTTTGTTGAGCAACCGGGCTATGTTTGTAGCGATATTAAGATCGTAGTAATAGATCGCTGTGGCCGTTATGCCTTTTGGCGTATTCTGCGAAAGGCCCGGAGCCTTCGGCCCGATGTCGTACCAATCGCCAAGCCCTTCTGACAAGATATGGTTAACCGCTTTACCATCTAGGTAAGCCAAATATCTTTTGATCATATCATAGCTACCGGCAACCTCTTCCTTATCGCCATACCATTGATACACATACCAGGGTAAGATAATCGCACAACTACCCCATTCTGGTGAATCCCTGAATGGTTCGCCAAAGTGCACATACTCAGGGGCGATCTCAGGGATGAGCCCGTCTGCCGTCTGCGCAAGTTTTATATCATTGATACACTTCCGGCATAAATTGGCTATGTCATAATTATACCGTAGTGAGCTGCCTACCAAATGGTCTTGTTCCAGCCAACCCAATTTTTCCCGGTGCGGGCAATCGGTGAGTAAACCAACCATATTGCTTTGCATCGCCCAATCGATCAGCTTAAAGGTTTTGTTGAACAGATCATTTGAACAGCTAAACTCGCCTGTGCGTTCAGCGGCGTTTCGGGTATGCAACCCTTCGACTTCCAATATTACAGGCAAATTATGCGGATTAGCATCTCCTTTTTCAACACCGCCTTCAACTTGCAGATACCTGAACCCATAATAGGTAAACTGGGGCTGCCAGGTCTCTATACCATTGCCTTTTAGAATATAATTAAAATAGAATGGGCTACCTGAACCATGCTGATTGGCAGCACCTTCCGCATTTATCAGTTCGGCGGGAATTATTTTGATGGTATCACCTTTTTTACCCTGTATTTTGATGAAAGGTATACCCGATGCATTCTGACCAAGGTCATATACGTAAGCACCTGACGCCAGATGTGTATGTTTAATCGGTTTAAAATGTTCGAATATTTTAACAGGATCAGCAACTTGTACATCCAGCTCCGGTGAGCCTTTTACGACGATTGCCTTACACCAATGGCTATCGTTAAACGATGGCGTGTTCCATCCCGGTTGCTCCAGGTTAGCATTGTAATCCTCGCCGCCGTAAATGCTGCTAAAAGTGATCGGCCCGGGTGCGGTTTTCCAGCTTTCATCGCTAATAACATTGCTCACAGACCCATCCTTGTATTCAAGCACCAGGCGGCATATCATCTTTGGATAGCCATACGCCCCTGTAAGCTTGCGGTAACGTTTATCACGCGGAATGTAATAGAATCCATT